>JBOHWI010000200.1:0-9231 GCA_050736675.1 Binatus sp. (SeqCode) | reverse complement strand
CAAGTATGGCGCCTCTTCATCGACCCGTTCTTTCGCTAATCGCCGGATGCCTCACTTTCGCCTCTGCGGGATGCTTTCATTTCCTCGCCAAGCCGATTGCCCCGAATCCCTCGACTCAGCAGCAGATGGAAGCTTACGCAGAACAGCAGACCGAGCTTCGAAGAGACGCGAGCCATCCCAGGGAAGAATTGCGGGAACGTTGCGATCAACTTGCCACGGCCGCGCCCGGCGTCGAAGAGATTCGAACCAACGGCGGCACTGTCGAGAGCCGTCAATGGACGCTGGTCGCAACCGGCTCCGCGCCGCGATGGACTTTCGTCAAAGCCGCCGGCAGCTCCGGGGACGGATGGGCGCCGAAGCCCGGCATCGACAAGCTCGATTTCCAGCCGCCCCTCGAACCGGCTCTCGCATCGCGCTCCAGCTTCTTCCTCTCCTACGCTCCGGCCGAAAATCAGACCCTCGACGAGAGCCGGAAGTCCGCCGCCGAGCAAGAGGTATTCGGCGCCGCACAAGGCAACTTCACGTGGCACGGACGAAAATACAGCTACACCCTGACGCCCGACCTGCCCTGCTTTGCTGTCGAGCTGTAAAACTCCGCGATGACTGTGTCGCGAAGGCTGACGCGCGAATTTTACGCCCGCCCGGTCCTGCTCGTCGCGCGCGAATGCATCGGCAAGGTCCTCGTGCATCGCACTGCCGAGGGCGTCGCCGCCGGCCGAATCGTCGAGGCCGAGGCGTATCGCGGCCCGCTCGATCTCGCCGCGCACAGCGCGCGTGGATTAACCAAGCGAACCACTGCGATGTACGGACCGCCCGGCTACGCATACGTGTACCTGCTGTACGGAACCAGCTGGGCGATGAACCTGGTGACCACCGCCGACGGCGAGCCGCACGCCGTTCTGATTAGAGCGATCGAGCCGTTGCGCGGTCTCGATTTGATGGTGCGCCGCCGGCGCAAACCGCCCGACTCCCGGGAACTGACTAATGGACCCGGTAAACTGACTAATGCACTGGCTATTACGGGCGAGGACTACGGACGGGATTTGTGCGGCGGACGGCTCTATCTGGAAGGTTGCGAACTTCCGGTTGGACGCATCGGCAGATCGCCAAGAATCAACGTAGACTACGCCGGCCGCTGGGCATCCAAGCGTTGGCGCTTTTACGAGCGCGGCAACCGCTACGTCTCGGTCGCGCCGCGCGATTAGCCGCCCACCCGAATCCGGATGCTCGCCTCGGGCCGCGACACTAACTCGATTGCGGGAAATTGCGCGACGACGTTGATTCGCGGTTTACTATCCGAGATGCCGGCGCTTGTACGAAGCCCCTTTCCGATTGCGATTATAACCGACTTCGGTTATCGCGACCATTATGTCGGCGCGCTGAAGGGCGTGATCGCGTCGATCGCCCCCAGAGCCACCATCATCGACATCACCCACGGCGTCCCGGCACAATCCATCGTCGCCGGCGCGATCGCTCTGCGCGAATCGTGGCGCTATTTCCCTCCGCGCACTGTCTTCCTCGCTGTCGTCGATCCCGGCGTCGGCACCGCGCGCGCCCCGATTGCCATCGAGACTCGCGCCCGCGCCCGCTTCGTCGGACCCGACAACGGCCTGCTGTGGCTGGCCGCAAATGACGCCGGCATCAAGCGAATCGTGAAACTGACTTCGCGCCGCCATCGTCTTACCAACGTGAGTGCAACTTTCCACGGCCGCGACATCTTTGCGCCTGCTGCCGCTTACCTATGGCGCGGCACGTCGATAACCGCTCTGGGACCCGCACTCCGCCCAAGCTCGATCATTCGGCTCGACCTGCCTTATCCCGTGGATTGGGCGCGCGCGGTGCGTGGCGAAGTGGTCTATGTGGACGGCTTCGGCAACCTGGTGAGCAATATCGATCGTCTGCAGGCCGAACGGTTCGGCGCTCGCTTTCGCCGCAAATCCCTTTCAGTTAGGATCGAAGACGGCGCGGCGATGCGAATAGTTGGCGCTTACGGCGACGCGCCCAAAGGTGCTCCTCTCGCGATATTCGGAAGCTTCGGGCTGCTCGAAATCGCGATTCGTGACGGCAATGCTGCCGCGCATTTCGCCGCCGGACCCGGCTCACCGATATCGCTAGTCGCACTCGCAGGCCGCAATTAGTATGGATGCCACCCACAAAGACGCCCCCGCCGTCCTTACCGACATTCCGCGCTACATTGCGCCGGCCGAACCCGTCGGCCGCGTGCTCCAACCACCGCGCATCCCGCCGTTGAACGTCGCGCTGCTATTGCTGACTCTCCTGACTACTACTACCGCCGGCGCTTACATGAATGGCGACGAAATCTCGTTCTTGCATCCCTTTCTCGCCATCGCGGCGCTGCGTTCGGGACTCTCGTTCTCGATTCCTCTGATGCTGATTCTGTTCGCGCACGAGATGGGCCACTACCTGACCTCGCGCTATCACAACGTCGACGCGTCCCTGCCCTACTTCATCCCGGCGCCGCCGTCGCTATTTATCATCGGCACTTTCGGCGCGTTCATCAGGATGCGGGAGCCCGCGCGCACTCGCCGCATCATGTTCGACATCGGCGCCGCCGGTCCGTGGGCGGGTGTGATGCTCGCGATACCCGCCGTCATCATCGGGCTGTATCTTTCCGACGTGACGCCGCTGGACAAATCAGCCGGCGGTCTCGAACTCGGTAACTCGCTTCTGTTCCTCGGTCTCTCGCATCTGGTGCTTGGCGTCGATCCTGCGACCGTCAACGTGAATCTCAGTCCGATCGCATTCGCGGGATGGCTCGGGCTGTTCGTCACCACGCTGAACCTCCTGCCCGTCGGACAACTCGACGGCGGCCATGTGATCTATGCGCTGTTCCCGCGCCGCCATCGCACGATCTCGGTGCTGTTCGTCATCTCCTGCGTGTTGATGGTGCTGGTACCGCTCGCGCTCGGGTACAGCCTCTGGTGGGGCTGGCTCCTGTGGGCGGTACTCGTGCTTGCGCTCGGATTGGGGCATCCCTCGACCATCGATCGCGACACGCCCCTCAATCCGCGCCGCGCCTTCGCCGCATGGGCTACCGTCGTGCTGTTCGTCGTCACGTTCAGCCCGGTGCCGCTGGCCTACGTGCAGCCCGAGCAGCCGTTGCCGACGCAGCAGGATAGTCACAGCCAGGAAATAATCCATCACGCGCCGCACTACGACGAGATGCTGCGGCAAATCAGGCACGTCCGAATCTGAACGGCATCCGAATCGACCGAGGGGAACCGCATTGGCCGAAAGTCCAACCAGCAAACCGCGTCCCAGTTGGGATCAGTATTTCATGACGATCACGCGCGAGGTCGCCGAGCGCTCGACCTGCCTGCGCGCGAAGGTCGGCGCCGTCATCGTTCGCGACCGCAGCATCCTGGCGACCGGCTACAACGGCTCGCCGGCAGGATTGCCCCATTGCACCGAGGTCGGATGCCTCATTTACGAATCGCGCACGCCCGACGGCGAGGTCGAGCAGAACTGCTACCGCACCATCCACGCCGAGATCAACGCGATTTCGCAGGCGGCGCGCAACGGCGCCGCCATCCGCGACGCCGACATCTACGTGACTCACACCCCCTGCATCCATTGCCTCAAGGTGCTCATCAACACCGGCATCCGCTCCGTCTATTACGCGCGCCCGTACAAGCTCCACACGGTCGAGACGTTGCTCAAGGGTGCGCGCATCAAGCTGGTCGAGGTCACGGCCGAGGATCCCGCATGACGCCGCCTTGCGGAATCTGCACGTCGATCGAACGGATCAAGACTGGCCGCGTGCGCGACTTTATTGCGGAGCTTGCGAGCTGCTACGTCATTCTCGGCGATCAGCAACTCTATCGCGGTTACTGCATCCTGTTCGCCAAGCTCCACGCGACCGAACTCTACCTGATGCCGGCAGACGCCGCGCGTCTGCTCTCCGACGAGATGCGCCTGGTTGCCTAAGCTATAGCCGCGGTCGTCCGGCCATGGAAGATGAACTACGAATGCCTGGGCAACTCGGAGCCGCACGTGCATTGGCATCTGTTCCCGCGCCGGCAAAATGAACCCGACGAGATGCGGCGCGGCCCAATCTGGCTGCGCCCCGAATCCGAACGAAAGGTAACGCTTGACGACAATGACCGCCGCGCGCTCATCGCATCCATCCGCACCCAGCTCGCCCTCCGCCTCCTCGATGCGCGCATACCGCCCTCTTAGAAATTTCTCGCTTGCGCTTGTCGCAATCCTCGCCACGGGATGCAACCCCGCGCAGCTACCCGACGCGACCAGCCCCGCCGCGCAGCTTTACGTCAATCGATGTGGCAATTGCCACGCGCCGTACAACCCGCATGAAATGACCGCCTCGATGTGGGACACGCAGGTCACGATGATGGAAACGAAGATCCAGGCCGCCGGCCAACCCGCACTAACCCCCGACGAGCGCGCTTCGATCCTCGAATACCTGAAACGCAACGCCGGTAGCGAGTAACCCCCGAGCGACCGGCCCCCCTCCCGTGCGGGAAGGGATTAGGGATTAAGTTGCTCACATCCATCGCGACCTTCCCCGGAGAGCCATCACCTGTTAAAGTACCTATCGATGGAATACGACGACATTGTCGTTGGCGCAGGTTCCTCGGGCGCGGTCCTCGCTGCGCGCTTGAGCGAAGATCCAAATCGCAGCGTGCTGTTGCTCGAAGCCGGCCCCGACTATGGCTCTATCGCGCAAACTCCTGCCGACTTGCTCGACACCTGGGTCTCCGCCGGACCGCATGACTGGCATCTGGTCGCTCAAGCGACGCCCACTCGCGAAATTCCGTACCCGCGCGGCAAAGTGACGGGCGGCAGCTCCGCCGTTAATGGGCATATCGCGCTGCGCGGCACTCCGCAGGATTTCGACGAATGGGCGGCGTGGGGCAATCACGAGTGGAGCTTCGAGAAGGTGCTGCCGTTCCATCGCAAGCTCGAGGACGATCGCGACGCGCACGGCGACTTTCACGGAGTCGAGGGGCCCATCTGGATTCAGCGCCCGCGTCCCGAAACCTGGCAGCCGCTGAATCGCGCGTTTTTCGAAACGGCGCGCGCGGCGGGATTTGCGGAGGTCTGGGACCACAACGATCCAGAATCCACCGGCATCGGCCCGTGGCCGCGCAACCGTCGCGACGGCGTCCGCATCTCGACCGCCATCGGCTACCTCGCGCCCGCGCGCCATCGCATGAATCTCACGATTCGAGGCGGCGTCCACGCGCATGGCGTGATCGTCGAGAATGGCCGCGCCCTGGGTGTCGAAATCGAGAGCGCCGGCACGATCCAGAAAGTGCGCGGCCGTCGAGTCACCCTATCCGCAGGCGCTATCAACTCACCCGCACTCCTGATGCGCTCGGGGATCGGTCCGCGCGACGAACTCGCGGCAATGGGCATCAGCTGCCAGGTGAACTTGCCGGGAGTCGGCCGCAATCTCATCGACCATCCGATGGCCTTCGTCGTCGCGACTCCTGTGGCGGGAATCCCTCACGACTCGCAAGTGACCAATCCCATCGGCATCCGCTACACCGCGACCGGCTCGGATGAGTTCAACGACATGCAGATGTACGTGTTCGAACTGTTCGACCTGAGTCTCTCGCCGGGACTGGAGCTCGGCATGCCGGTGCCGAGCGTCTCACTCGTGCCAGGCTTGCAGCGCCCCCGCTCGCGCGGACGACTCCGCCTGCGCAGCGCCGATCCCGCGGTCCCACCGATCATCGAGCTTAACTATCTCGACCATCCCGACGATATGCGCCGGATGGCCGACGGCGTACGCCTCGCCTGGCGCCTGATGCACGAAAAGCCGCTCGCGCCGATGCTCAAGGAGTTCGTGAATCTAACCGCGGAGATCGTGAGCTCTGACTCCGCTCTCGAAACCTTCCTGCGCGACAACTGCACGACGATTTTTCATCCGGTCGGCACCGCCAAGATGGGCCCGGAGAACGATCCGACTGCCGTCGTCGATCAGTACTGCCGCGTGCGCGGCGTCGAAGGACTGCGCGTCGTCGATGCGTCCGTAATGCCGAACATCGTGCGCGCCAACACCAACCTCACCTGCATCATGATCGGCGAACGCGTTGCCGAGTGGATGCGCACCGCCGACTGACATGCGCGCCAATCGAGGCGGGCTACAGTCTTCAACTACCCCGCCGACTACGGCCGGCTCATCCGCAGTTGCCCCCGGTGCTGCGGACTTTCGCCGTCCCGTGCGCACCCGGGGCGCAGTTCGGCGGGCCGGTGTCGCTACCGTCAGCTTCGCCCCCGCCCGTTGCGGTTGCATTCACGACGCCGCCATTGGTGGTGCACTCTGCGATCGCCTCACCTTTGCTCTTGGCCGTTGCATTCGCAGTGCAGGCCGCCGTCGCCGTCGCAGTCGCAGTGCTGTCGTTGGACGAGACGGCAGTCGTCGAACCTGCTCCCGGCCCAAATGAATTCGCCTGCGAGTCGCTATTTCTGTCAGCCATTGCGGTGGCGTTACCGGAGTCGTATGCCGTAGCTCCCGAGCTGCTCTTATTGCTTGCTTTCGCAACGCCCGTGCCGCCTGTGTCTGACACTACGTCCGAATCACTCTCTTTTTTGGCGTTCGAGATGGCGCTGGCGCCACCGTCCGCTTGCGCGCCGGCCACGCTTTTTCCAGATGCCTTCGCAGCCGCTGTGCCCGTCGATGGCACGTCCGCCTCGCACGAGCTGCCGCCACCCATTTTTGTCTGATCGCCTGAGGTTGAATTGCACTTGACGCTCTTTCCCGCGTCAGCCGTGCCGACGCTGAGCGCGAACAACAGAAGCGATGTGAACCCCAGGAAAATAAAACTTCGCGTATAGACCACCTATCTCCTCCCATCAAATCGTGACTTGCGAAAACGCCCTTCAGAGGGACCTCACTTTATAGCGGTCCGCCCTTCTGAACGCGAGCCATCCAAGTCTCGGGTTCGCGGCCTCGGCGACGCCGGATTGGATCGCCGGGGCCCGTCCTTTCTGTCTACCCTCCGTGATGCTAAATCCTCACACATGGCCGACGAACTGCTGACCATCAAGCTCTACTACGACTACAAAAGTCCCTTCGCGTATCTGGCGATGCATCCCGCTTACGCCCTGATGGAATCGCATCGCGTGCGCCTGCACTACATCCCGCACGAACTCGACATTCGCGGCGCCTTCGGCGGCGAGCTCGATGAGCGGCCCGAGCGCGATTGGCGCAAAGTGCGCTACATGTACCTTGACGCGCGGCGCTACGCGAACGCGCGTGGCATGATCATCCGCGGCCCGCAGAAAATCTTTGACTCGAAACTCGCGCTGATGTCCGGCCTGTTCGCCGACAAGCACGGCCTCTTCCGCCCCTACTCCGACCGTGTGTTCGAGCGCTTCTTCAAACGCGAGCTCGACCTTGAAAACCCCGCGGCGCTCGCCTCCGTGATGAAAGAGACCGGCCTCGACACCGACGCATTCAAGCGCTACGGAACTCATGACGGCCCTCGCGAACTGTCCGAGGCTGTGGCTGCGGGCAATCGCGACGATGTCTTCGGCGTGCCGACTTTCATCGTTGACGGTGAACCGTTTTGGGGCAACGATCGCGTCGAATGGGTCATCCAGAAACTCGACGCGATGGGCTTAAGGAGATAGACGCCGATGACCGAGTACCAGTTCTACGCGCTTGTAACCGTCATCCTGTTTTTCAAAATGTTCGCGATCTCCGTCGTCCAAGGTGTCGGGCGCGTGAGCACGAAAACCTTCGTGACGCCGGAAGACGCCGCGTTCTTCGCACATACGGCGCCGGCGCAGGATGAAGCGCCCATCGTCAAGCGCGCCGCAAACGTTTGGCGCAACGACCTGGAGAACATTCCGATTTTCCTGTTCCTGGGTTTGATTTACGTGACGCTCGGATGCTGGCCGCAGGGCGCCTTCATCTACTTCACGATCTTCGTCGTTGCACGCATTCTTCACACGATTACCTTCCTGCTCGGCCTCCAACCATGGCGCACGATTTTCTTCACGATCGGGGTGGCGATCTGTTTCATACTAGCCGTCCAAATTTTGACTACGGTGGTATAAAGATGAAACCAATTCCGGTCGGCACAAAAGGAAGCCACTCGAAGACGGTCGCCGCCGCCGACCTCGCCAGTCATCTCGACGCGTCGCTGGCTACCGTTCTGTCCACGCCGACGATGGTCGCGATGATGGAGCAGGCCGCGATCGAAGCCATCAGGCCGTTTCTCGACGCGGGCGAAAGTTCGGTCGGTATGTCGATCGAAGTCAGTCACACCGCCGCGACTCCGCCCGGCCATCGCGCTCGCGCCGAGGCCGAAGTGACCAGGGTCGAAGGTCGCCGTCTCGAATTTTCAGTGCGCGCCTACGACGAGGTCGAGCAGATCGGCTCCGGGAGCCATCGCCGCGCGGTGATCGACGCGGCCAAGTTCAACGATCGCGTAAAAACCAAGCAGAAAAGCTGACGCTAACAGGAAGCGATGATGGCCAACCAGATTTTCGAGCGCAAGGAAGTTTACGTCGGCCGCGACTTCGGCGGTATGACCTACGACATTACACCTGATCTGGTGGCCACATATATTGCGGGAACCGGCGACGACAATCCCTGGTACCGCGGCCCGTCTCCGCTGGGTGGTCCCATTGCTCCTGCGCTGATTTTGCACAGCGCCGTCTACCACACGCTCGGCTGGTATCTGCCGAACATCTACGGCAATCTCCACGCGCGCCAGGAATGGAGCGTCTTCGCACCCGTGATGGTCGGCGAGCGACTGACGACGCGCGCCGTCATCGTCGACCGCTACGTCAAGCGCGACCGCGAGTATGTCGTGAACGAAGTGCTCGTCGCCAACGCGCCGGGGCAAATCGTCTCGCGCAGCCGCACCCATCAGAGTTTCCTTCTGCCCGAGCAGACAAAGCAGGGTTTCGTCGTCGACAAGTCGCGCGAAAAAGATTCGTCGCGCTCATTCAAAATCGGCGAGCGCGGCGGCGATCCAATCGACGCACCGATGCGCACAATCACCGAAGACATGTGCATGGCTTTTTCAGGGCCTGTCCGCAATTACCATAACGACAGACAGAAGGCCGTCGAACTCGGGTTCCCGGAAATCGTCGTGCAGGGAATGCTCTCAGTCTGTCTGATTTCCGAAATGATGACGCGGCGCTTCGGTCTCGGCTTCCTCTATGGCGGCAAAATGGATCTGCGACTGGTCAACGTCGTATGGGGCAACGACGTCACCGGCCCTAAGG
>JBOHWI010000199.1:0-2628 GCA_050736675.1 Binatus sp. (SeqCode) | reverse complement strand
GCCGACGAGGTCCTTGCAGGGGTCGAGCAGGCGCGCGTCGTGCGCCCATCGATTTAATTCTTCGCTCAGATGCGCCAATGGCTCGACGCCCTGCACCAGGTCGAGATCGCCGGGCTCCCATTTGACGACGGTGGCGAGATCGCGCTGCAGCTCGAAGTTGTAGCTGCCGACGCTGAGCTTGCGATGACGTCTTTCGGCGAGCAGGCGCTGGACCAGCGCTTCGCACGCGTCGCGGATTGATCCGAGCTCGCCGGCGTCAAAGACGTCGCGGCGGAGTACGAAACCGCGCTCCTCCAGCTCCCGGTGTTCCCCTGCGTCAAGGCGATACGATTTGCTCATTGAGCAGACCTTTCCGAGCGATTAGAGTCGATTGCAGGCAGAATTAGCAGATCCATGGAGAATCGCGAAGTCAACGCCGCGCAAATCGCCTTCTTCCAGGAGCGTGGATGGCTCGTCGTCGAGCACGCTGTTGAGCTCGCGGAACTCGCCGAAGTGGCCGAGCGGATGGACGTCATCCTGCGCAAGAAGCACAAGCTCGCATACGACTGGGCCTGGGAAAAGGGGAGGAGCAAGGACGAGCGCGAATTCAAGATAGTGCAGGGCAGTCCCTCGATGGTGTGGCCCGAGATAAAGCGCGCGAGGTTCAGGACTTGGATGGTTGCCTTCGCGGGCAGCCTGATGAACGCATCGATGGAGTTCTGGTACGACCAGTTCCTGGCCAAGCCGCCGGGCGACGGTGCGCCGACTTATTGGCATCAGGACGAGGGCTACTGGGGACGCAATCTGCTCGATCGCGGGATCACCTGCTGGATGCCGTTGCACGAGGTCGATGAGCGCAACGGATGCATGCACTTCATCGACCGCGGGCATCGCGACGGCGTGCTGGTGCATCGCCAGCCCGAGCATATCCAGAGCGATCTACTCTACTGCGAGCCGGATCTCAGGCGGGTGGTAGCGTGCCCGATTCGCGCCGGCAGCGTCACCTTTCATCACAGCAAGACTCCCCACATGACGCCGGCCAATACCAGCGACCAATGGCGGCGCGCAGTGACGACGCATATGCGGGTTGCGGGTGCGCTCGGCGAAGGCGATCACTATCCATGGAAAGTGTACGTCAACCAGGTGACCGGCGAGCGGACTGTTCCGCCATCGCGCTAGGTGGGATTTTCGAGAGGAGCAAGTGTGATGGAGACGATCGATGAACTGATGACGCGGCGGCCAAAAGTCGAATTTGCGGTCGAACTGTCTGCGGAACGCCTGCTGGAATTCAGGGAGCGCGGATTCACCAGCATCGAGCGAATCACTACCGAGGAGGAGTTGGCGTGGCTCGGCGAAGTTTACGACCGCCTCTTCTCCGAGCGCGTCGCGCCGCTTCCAGGTGCTTATGTCGAACTGATGCGAACGCACGAGGCCGGCCGTGATGCGCAATCGCAAATCATCATGCCCGAGGTCCGCTTCGCGGAGTTGCGGCAGACCGCGCTGTGGCGCAACGGGCGCGCGCTCGCGGCGCAGTTGATGGGTATCGACGAAAAGCTGCTTCGCGGTTGGGGCCACATGATTCGCAAGCCGCCGCTCGACGACGGCGCGCTGCCGTGGCATCAGGACGAGGCCTACTGGGATCCCGCATTCGACTACCGCGCGCTCGCGTGCTGGATGCCGCTCGATCCCGCCACGGTCGAGAGCGGATGCATGAGCTTCATTCCCGGCTCGAATCGCGGCGACCTGCGGATGCATCATCGCCACGGCGGGGAGTATTCCAATCACGTGGTTTACGCCGAGGGCGTCGATTCGTCCAAGGCGGTCGCCGCGCCGGTTGATGCGGGTGGTGCGGTATTTCATCACTGCCGCACGCTGCACAGCTCGGGCCCCAATCGGAGCATGCGTGTGCGCCGCGCTTATTCCAATGAGTGGCAAATCGAACCTGTCAAACGCGAGCATCCCGCGCCGCGGCCGTGGTTCGACGAAATAAAAAGAGCGGAGGCAGAGCGCCCGAGTTAAGAATACTTGCGGCGCACCCTCGCGCATTCAGGTTTCATAGCGGACGCGGCCGGGCGCCTTCTTTTGTTGCGCGCCGCGGGTTCGAGGAGCGGCGCCGGACCGTGCCGGCGTTCGCGGCTTGGATTTTTTCGGCATCGACATCTGATACCCGTCCTTCAGAATCGCCGCCGCTTGATCCCATTTTACTTTGCCGTCGATGCGGACGCCGACCCATCCTTGCTTGCCCATATATGGCGGAACGAAGAATCGCTTCGGATCCGAGTTGACCAGGATCTCTTGAACCATCGCGGGCGCCTTGACCCATACTGCGACGTGGCCGCTGCCGTGGTGATTGTTGTCGGTCATCGCGAACATGCTGCCGCCGGTGACGCGAAACGTACACTCGCCCCACGCCTCCTTCTCGAAAACCTCGGGCATCGCGAGACAGATCTCGCGCAACTTCACGATTGCGGGATTCGAATCGTCATACATGCGCGGATGTGCCATCGTCCGACTCGCTCACTTCTTATTGGTCGCGATCCACCAGGTGTTGCCGGAGGTGTCCTTGACCCCGCCCACCCGATCGCCCCAGGTCATGTCGGCCGGCTCTCTGAGCGCCTTGGCGCCAAGGCTCACCGCGCGTTTGTAGGT
>JBOHWI010000198.1:0-16933 GCA_050736675.1 Binatus sp. (SeqCode) | reverse complement strand
GTCTTGGGTTTGATCTTCAGCTTCACCGGCACTGGGGTGGGCGTCGGAGTAGGAGTCGCGGTGGCAGTTGCAGTGGCAGTGGCGGTCGGACTAATAGTCGCCGTCGGACTAATCGTGGCTGTCGGGGTCGGCCCCGGAATCAGGTCAAGTTCGGCGACAAAGACGTTGCCACCCGGACCCCGGGAGGTGCTGGCGTTGTTGACTGTCTGAAAGGCGCCCGGTGTAGTGGGGAAGTCGGCTGAAAAGTCATCACCCGTTACATATGCGTCGCCTGCGGAACCGACCGCGATGCTCTGACCATAGTCGCCGCCTGACCCGGATGGGCCAGTGTTGCCACCCAGATAGGTCGAATACACCAGCGATGCGCTGCCAAGTACCGATGGATTCAGCTTGGCCACGAAGGCGTTCGTGCCGTCATTGTTGACAGTTTGGAACGCGCCCGGGGTGGTGGGAAACGGTATGCACGTGCCGGTTCCAACTCCGGTGCAACAAGGGGCAGGGTTTATTTCGGTGCATTGGGCATTCGAGGTCGATTGGGTGTCTCCGGTCACGTAAGCGTCGCCTGCGGAGTCGACGGCGATGCCCGAGGCGTACTCACCTCCGCTTCCACCCAGATAAGTCGAGTAAACCAGCGCCGAGCCGGCGGCATTCAGTTTTGTCACGAAGGCGTTGCCATAACTGAAGGGGTCGGTATAACCATTGCTGACTGTCTGGAACGCTCCGGGAGTGGTGGGAAACGGGATGCATGTGCCCGTTCCCGGCCCGGTACAACACGCCTCGTACAAGCCAAAGCTGGTAACTCCTTTGGCGCCGCAACTTGCGTTGGAGACAGAAACAGTAGTGCCTGTCACATAAGCGTCACCTGCGGAATCGACCGCGATGCCAGTGCCCCTGTCTCCGATAGTTTCGACGCCAGGGTAGTTGATGCCGCCGCCGCCCAGATAGGTCGAATAGACGAGTGATGCGACGCCCGCCGCCGACGGATTAAGTTTCGCCACGAAGGAGTTGACGGCGCCCGCCGAGCCATTGCTGAGAGTCTGGAAGGCGCCTGAGGTAATGGGGAAGTCAGCTCCAGCTACTCCCATTAAATAAGCGTTGCCGGCGGAATCGACCGCGATGCCGCCGGCGCCAGCGCCCCCACTCCCGCCCAGATAGGTCGAATAGAGCAATGACGCCGCTCCCGATGCGGACGGATCCAGCTTCGCCATGAAGACGTTAATACCTCCGGGGGCGTTATTAACCGTCTGGAACGCGCCAGGTGTGGTAGGAAACGGGATGCAGGTGCCGGTTCCGGGCGCGGTGCAGCAATCGAAGGGTACCCTGTCAGCGGCGCAGCTCGAGTTGGAGATCGCCAGAGTGCTGCCCGTCACATAGGCGTCGCCCGAGGCATCCACGGCGATGCCGCTCAGCCCACCTAACGCATAAAAAACAATTCCACCCTGATATCCACCCAAGTAGGTGGAATACAGCAGCGAGGAGCCGGTTGGATTCAGCACCGTTACGAAGGCGTTGCTGCCGACGAGGGTACCGGCGGAATTGTTAACGGTCTGGAACGCGCCCGGGGTGGTGGGAAAGTCGGTCGAGTTGGTCGTTCCCGTCACATAAGCATCGCCGGAGGAGTCGACCACGATGCCTCCGCCCCGGTCGGCGTCGCTCCCGCCCAAGTAGGTTGAGTACACTAGCGACGCTTCGCCCGACGCCGACGGATTCAACTTTGCCACAAAGGCGGTGAAGTTGGGGTTCGGTATGGCTGTCTGGAATGCGCCCGAGGTGGTGGGGAAGTCGGCTGAAGAAGCGGTTCCGATCACATAGGCGTTCCCTCCGGAATCGACCGCGATCCCAGAGGCTAAGTCATTCTGGTTCCCGCCCAAATAGGTTGAATAGACCAGGCCAGGATCGATATAAATCGCGCGATGGCGGTCGTATGGCACCACCTCAAAGCCGACGGTATATCTGCCGCGTAATTCGGCACGCCCGGCAATTAATTCGCGCTTGCCATTGCGCACCTGATAGATCGCCGGCAAGTGCTGGATAACCTTGCTGCGATCTGCCAGCGTCGCGATTACGTCGCCATCATGGTTGAGCACAAGGTTCTTGGCTCCGTCGAAGCGCATTTTGATCGCATTCGGATTCGCGCCGGGAGAGAGAATGAAGTCGTATTCGAGATTGTTCTGCTTCGACCCGTAATAAACCATATCGATTCCCGGATAGACGTCGCGGTAACGGACGCGCGCATAGGTGGGAATGTTAGTGCGCCATTTCTTCGGATTGTTGCCGATGAAACAATTTGACACGGCCGCGAGCCGATCAACGCCCTCGATTTGCGCGCGCGGATTGGCACCAATCAGCTTCACACGCAGCACCTCGACCTCAACCTTTACTGATCGGGCGTCCCTCGGCTTCGCGGATTTCGCTCGGGATGACAGAGAAGAGCGAACCAGCGAGGAACGCGGGCGCGACCCCTTGGCGGGCTCGCGCAACGCCAGAACTGCTTCCTCAGGCGTCAGGAACAACGTGTAACCCTTGCCGCGCGAGAGGAACTTTACCCGCGGATCGGTCTGGCCGTCGTTGCGCTCGAAACGCATCGGCAGCCCGCCATAGAGGTCGGCAAGGTGGAGCTTGGCGTTCACGGTCGCCACGGGCGCTGAGGGCTCCCTAGGTGCAGTGGCGGGCGAGGCCGCCACTGGATGCGATCCGGGATGACTTGTGAGCGCGTCTGACGAAAATGCGATCGCACCTAGGGTTGCAAGCGCGGCGACGCAGGCCATCGCCATTGTTCCGAGCCTGGCCCCTCCATAAGCGCCGTTCATGGTTCCCTCGCCCTTGCCGAAAGCTTGCGGTGCGCAACTGATGTCGAGGCACTGCCCCGAATGCTGGGTGGAGTCGTTGCCCCGAAAAGCCGCCCCCAGTCTAGGCGGCGCGAGCTTCCGGAAATATCCGCAGGAAATTCTCCGAGTAGAATTTTTGGCGGATAGGCTCCGCGCGGTTTCCCAGCGTTCCTTCGAAGCGGGCGATTGGGTTGCGGCCGCCTTCAGTGTGCGGGTAGTCGGTCGAGAATAGGTATAGGTCTGGGTTCGATTGATCGATTAGGGCGCCTACGTCTTCGAATACAAAGGGCGTGAATGCCATTTGTTGCGTTAGTTGCTCCGACGGCTTGCGCGTGAAGCGCGCCAGGTTCGCATCGGTTCTGCCCCAAATCTTTGCCACCCAGTCCAGCCGTATGAGCATCGACGGCACCCATCCCGCGCCCAGCTCGATACATCCGCCGCGCAGTTTGGGGAAGCGCTCGAATACGCCGTCGATCAGCATCATCGAAAGGAAGGTCTCAGGCCCCTGGTGCAGCACGGCGGCGTCTTTGGTGCGCAGATTTTCGCCGCCGCCCATCCAGTCTTTCGTGGGCGGCCGGCCGTTGTTCGTCCATGCCTTGTCGAGCTGCAGCGGCGAGCCGCCGACGTGCATCACGAACGGCGTGTCGGCCTCGACCAGCCGCGCCCAGAAGGGATCGTACTCGACGTGACCGGGCGACCTGCCGCCCGCGGGCCGATGTGCGACCCAGACGGCCTTCGCGCCGCTTTTTAGCGCAAACTCGAGTTCCTCGAGCGCGAGCGCCGGCTCGTCGAGCGGCGCGATCGCCACACCCATGAGGCGCGAGTCGTGCGCGCAAAAATCCGCCATGTGCCGATTGTGCGCGCGCGCCGCGCCGTACCGGATTTTCGGCGCAATCTTCGAGCTCGGCGAAAACGGCATCGCCACGCTGTGCGTCGCGAACACGAGCTGTTTCTTGAAGCCCAGCATATCGATGGCCTTCGAGCGCTCGCCGCCATCGAACGCACCCAACGCCTGTATCTCTTTCGACCGTTCGATCAGATTGTCGCCCCACGCGATCATCTCGGCGACGTGCTCGGCGGTATGCCGTCCGCCGCGCGCCATGATCTCGGCGACTTCCTCGTCGGTGACGAGCGACGCGCTGTAGCTGACCGCCGGGATGTCCGCGCGGAGGTCAGGGTCGGCGTACTTCTGCAGAAAGTCCGGCAGCTCCATGATATGGCTGTCGGCGTCGTAAATTGCGCGGTTCGCAGGTGCGTATGCCATAAGATTTCCTCTACTGGCTGAAGGTCTCTAGCGCGATGCTCGAAGAGCCGATTAAAGCACCAACGTCGTCGGCCGCTCAAGCAACCGGTTTCCAACTTGTCCCCTGACAGGGAGTGGTTAAGATCAGCCCACGGTTTTTTCCGAACATTGGGTGCAGGGGTCACCCTTGCTGAAACCCACGGCGGGTTTCACATACAATGGAGTTCCTTCCGAGGCGGAGGCGTTGATGGCTCAGCAAGATTTCTATTTCAACCCATTCGATCCCGACTTCCGCGCGAATCCCTATCCGCACTTTCCCGCGCTGCTCGACGGTCCTCCGCGACAGCTCAATCTGTTGATGCCGACGACGCTCATCGCCCGCTACGACGATGTCGTCGCCGTGCTCCACGATCACGAACGCTTCACGGTTCGCCGGCCGGAAATTCCATTTCGCGAGCGAATCGATCCGTTCGGCGGCGCGCCGACTATTCTCACCGCGGATCCTCCCGTGCATTCGCGCCTGCGAAAGCTCGTCAGCAAGGCTTTCACTCCACGGCGCGTGCGCGAGCTCGAGCCGCGCATTCGCGAGATAACCAGCGACCTGCTGAGTCGAGCCGCGGATTCATCCGGGTTCGAAGCGATGACGGCGCTGGCCAATCCGCTGCCGGTGATCGTGATCGCGGAGATGCTCGGCGTCTCGGCCGACGATCACGCGCAGTTCAAGCAGTGGTCCAACGATCTGATCAGCTCATTCGGCCAGGACATGGCGAGCGGTCCCTCTGCCGCCGGTACCGCGGCCAAGGCCGAGCTTCGCCGCTACCTGGCGGAGGCGATTAAGCAGCGCAGCGCGAATCCTGCCGACGATTTGATCAGCGCGCTGATTGCCGCTCGCGACGAATCCGACGCGCTCAGCGAAAACGAACTGCTTGCATTCGTCGTATTGCTGCTGCTGGCCGGCAACGAAACAACCACGAATCTGATCGGCAACGGTCTGCTCGCGCTCTGCCGCCATCCCGAACAGCAAGATCGTCTGCGCGAGAACCGCGAACTGATCCCGAGTGCGATCGAAGAGATGCTGCGCTACGATCCTCCGGTCCAGATGACGTTGCGGATCCCGACGGCGGCAACTGACGTCGGCGGTGTAGAGATTCCGGCCGGCAGCCTTGCCTTCGTTCTTCTGGCTGCAGCCAACCGCGACCCGGCGAAGTTCCCGCATCCGGAAAATTTTGATGTAGTGCGCGATCCCAACGAGCACCTGTCGTTCGGCGAGGGAATTCACTTCTGCCTGGGCGCACCGCTGGCACGCCTGGAAGGCGCGGTCGCAATCGAATCGATGCTGAGAAAATTTCCGCGCCTGCAGTTGGCCGATCCACAGGCCAAGCTCGAATACCGCGGCTCGATGGCGCTCCGAGGCTTGAGCGAACTCCGCCTGTCAGCTCGCTAGGATCAGTCAGCTTATCCAGCCTCGATCCTGGAATCTGATCCTGAGCTGCGCCGCGATTTGGTCGGCGGTCGACTTGGCGCGCCCCTCGAGTCCACTCCGGCCGCTCGCTTCGCCATAGACTTTCGCTCCGCCAACGACAATCAGCCCGATCGGATTGGCGGTGGCGATAGCCACTGCTGCGGGCACAACCATCCCGGGGGTTTTGTTGCCCGACGATGTGAGCGTGCCCGACCCCAGTTTGCGCAAGCCCTGGGGCGTCATCACGTAGCCCTCAACCACCGTATCCATCTCCGAGGTTCCGGCGCCGAATCCGATGACGAAGCGCTGGACGGCGCTACCGGCGCCACCCCCTTGAACCGAGACAATATAACCGCGGATCACGCCATCGCCGACTTGCGGCGACGATCCAGGGCCGGCCTGCGCCGCGGACAGCCCCATCGCGTTGATATCCGCGACCAGCTGGTGAGCGATAAGGGCGCCGAGTTGACGGCCCTCATCGGCTTGGTCGGCTGTCGGCGGCGTGCTCGGCGCACTGATCCGGCCAAGGAGAGACGAGTCGGCCGGCATGTCGGCGGGATTCGCGAAAAAGTTGTACACCCAGATCCGATTGGGTCGCGCCAATCCTGGCTGAGCCACCGGTGTCTGCTGGGTGACCTGAGTCGAGGCGCATCCGGTAACCAGGGCCAGCGCGAAAAAGATCGCTATTTTGCAGCTACGAGACGTCATCGCTATCCTCCTGAACGGTCCGCCGTAATGCTCTCAGCGAATACTGATGTTCGCGGGCACTGGCGTCAACCAGACGAGGGTCCAATGTTCGTGAAGAGCTAGCCCCTACTGGCGCCGCACCATTCTCAGGGTGCAGAAGAGACCGCTGTGGTCGGAATAGGGGACGTCGGCCCGCTGATTCGCGATTAGCTTCAGGTCCCCCACGACGACCCACTCCCGCGCGTTGGCCGCGATTATGTAGTCGATCCACTCGGCAAGTTTGTTACGGTGGTTCGCGGTCGTGCCGCGCTGATAGATCTTCCGCGCGTCGGCCGTCAGATCCGTCCCGAGGACGGCGACCTGCGAATAGAGCCGCTCGTGGGTGTCGGTGTTGAAATCTCCCGCAACAATCGCGGGCTGCGCTTGACCCAGGCGCGCAACGACCTCGCGAACTTCGATCAACTGCGCTTGCCGAACTGCGGAATAGTCGACGCCTGAATACTGCGATTGGAGATGGGTATCGACGGCGGATATGCGCATATCGTCACGCTCGAGCTGCACCGTCAACACACCTTTGCCGCCAAGGCCGTCGCCCTGCCAGATTTTCCATGCCGGCGCACTCGTGGCGAAGGCGTGAAACTGCGGCGAGCCGCGCACGCGCCATCCCGCAGCGGCGCTGACAAATGCGAGCAATCCGCCGCGGGGACCGCCGATCCGGCGACTGACGCATACTGGAGTCCAATCCGGCTCTAGTATTCGTGCCAGACGCGAGACGTGCGCGCCGAGCCAGACTTCCTGCAACAGAACGACTTCGGGCGCGAGTGCATGGATTTTCTCGGCGACTCGATCCATCCGGCCGCCGGGATCTCTGGACAACGGCCAAGCTAGGCCGTGCAGGTTCCATGATAAGACGCTGAGAGAGATATCGCGCATGCGTAACCCGAAGCATAGCAAGGCGGTGGAGATGAAACCGGCTATCTGAGATACGGGCGAGCGCTTGTAAAAGCCCGATTCGTTCTCGATGATGATGAGCTGTCGCGAATCGGAGACTTGAGTGATCGAAGCGGTGATCTGGGATTTCGGCGGCGTGTTCACGACCTCGCCGTTCGAGGCCTTCGCGCGCTACGAGCGCGAGCGAGGCATCCCGGTCGGCGTCATCCGCAAGATCAATTCCACCAATCACGAGAACAATGCGTGGGCGAGGTTCGAGCGCTCGGTCATCGACTTTGCAGGTTTCGACGCGGCTTTTGCGGCCGAAGCCCGGATGCTCGGCTATGAGATTCCGGGGCGCGATGTCGTAGCGTTGCTGGCCGGGGACTTCCGCCCTGAAATGATCGAGGCGCTGCGCCGCATCAAATCGAGGTTCAAGACCGGCTGTATCACCAACAACATGCCGGCGGACGCGTCCACCGCGGTCACGACGAGCCGCTCGATCTACTCGCGCGAAATCATGGAGCTGTTCGACGAGTTGATCGAGTCGTCAAAAGTAGGAATCCGCAAACCCGATCCACGCATCTATATGATGATGTGCGAGAAGCTCGGCGTGACGCCCGACGCATGCGTCTATCTCGACGACCTCGGCGGCAATCTCAAACCCGCGCGCGCTATGGGCATGACGACCATTAAGGTCGAGAGCGGGCCGCAGGCGATTGCCGAGCTCGAAGCGGCGCTCGGAATTAAATTGAGCTGACTCAGGCCGCCGCCGGCGGTTCGTGAAAAATTTTCAGAGTTCGCGCCTTCGCGCGAATGCGTCAGCAAATGACGCAAGTTTTACCGCGAATTCTGTTGGCAGCGGCTTTGCTCTCTCCACTGATGAAGCTCGAAAGGCCAAGCGGGATGTGGAGGAAGTGTCATGGAAATGAGCACCTACGCGGCGCATGACGATCTGCCAACTTTATTTCAGGGCGCGGGCCTCCTGCCCGTTCAGTTTGCCGAGTCTCGACGGAAGAAGCTGCCGTCTGAAGCCGAACGCAAGCTGCTGTTCGCGGTGCTAGAGGACGCGGTCCGATGCTACCTGAAACATCGCGACGGCGGTCAGGCTGAGCGCAATCACCCGGACTTTGTCGAGGCGGCGCTCTGGCTCAGCTCAGACCAGAAAGACAGCCCGTTCGCATTCGTCAGCGTCTGCGACGGGTTGGGCATCGACGCCGATCGGCTGCGCCTTGGAATCAACAATCACACTGGGCGTTTGGCGGAGATTCGAACCTGAGTCTCAGCCCAGCGCGCGGGTGAATTCGTCGAGCAGGTCGCGCCAATGCTCGGTGCCGACCGAGATGCGCACGAGCGCGTCGCTAATTCCGGCGGCTGACAATTCCTCAGCCGACAGCTCGCTGTGAGTCGTCGTCATCGGATGGCATACGAGAGTCTCGACGCCGCCCAGGCTGACGGCGTTCTTGGCGATTTTCAGACGGCGCAGGAATTCGAAGGCGCCGGTTTTGCCTCCGTCAACTTCCAGCGATAGTAGTGAGCCAGGATAGTCGGTCTGCGCGTCGCGAATCTTGATCTGCTCGGCATCGGTGAACAGCGAAGGATAGATGACGCGTTTGACGCGTGGATGCCTGGCCAACTGCTCGGCGATTCGCTGTGCGTTCTTGCTTTGCCGGTTCATCCGCAGCGCGACGGTCGAAAGGCGCGAATCGAGCATCCAGCATTCGTCGGCTTGCAGGATGTTGCCGAGCAGCGCGCGAATTCCGGTCAGCGTCTGGATCAATTCGGCGTCAGTCGCCAGCACGGCGCCGGCCAGCAGGTCGCTGAATCCGCCAAGAAACTTTGTCGCCGAGTAAATCGCCAGGTCAGCGCCGTGAATCAGCGGATGCTGAAAGGTCGGCCCCAGCAGCGTGTTGTCGATGGCGAGCAGGGCCCGCTTCTGTTTGCGCCGAATTGCGGCGGATGCTTGCGCGATATCGGTCATCACGAGCGTCGGATTGGCGGGCGTCTCGATCAGAACGAGGCTGAGATCGTTCGCCTGCTCAATCGTGTCCGCCAGCGCCTTGGTATTGCCGGCGGGCACCGGACGCGCGTCGAAACCGAGCGGTTCGATTACCTGGTGGATCAAGTGTTGGCTGCCCCCGTACAGCGGCTGCGTATAGATGAGCGAACCGCCGCGCTCCAGGAATGCGAGCATCACGGTAAAGATCGCGGCCATGCCCGAGTTGAAGATGGCGGCGGAGTTGGCGCCGCGCTCGAGCGGCAGGAGTCGCTCCTCGAGGATTTCGGCGTTGGGATGGTTCAGCCGCGCATAGATCAGGTCGGGACGATCGTCGCCGACCGGCCGGATTTTTCCAAGCACTATTCCGAAGGCGCGCTCGGCCGCCTCTGGACTTGGAAAGACGAAAGTTGAACTGCGATAGACCGGCGGCCTGGCCGAACCGACCGACAACTTCGGGTCAAAGCCGCGGGTCAGCACGGCGGTCTCCGGCCGCACGCGATATGGAACCTTGGCCATCAGCGGCCCTCGTCGCGACGATCTTTCGGCTGCACGTCGGCGTAGCCGAGTCCCAAGTGCATTCTGTAGCCGACGAGGTCGCGCACTTCCTTTGAAAGCGTGCGCGCAACGTCGCGCGGCACGTCGACGTACTGGTTCTCTTCCTGCCGCAGCCATCCCAGTGAATACGAAAGGAAGACACCGTAGCGCCATTCGTCGGCCCGATTCGCGCCGGCGCCGTGAAGAGTGCCGCCCATCCAGAGCAGGACGGAACCCGCCGGCATCGCGGCCGCGACGACTTCATCCGGGCGCGCGGTGCGATCCCTAGGCCAGAGATGGCTGCCCGGAACAATATGAGTTCCGCCGTTGGCCTCGGTGAAATCGGTGATCGCCCACATGCTGGCGAGGATCATCCGCGGGCGCGGCACTTTGAAAAATTGGTACGGGTCTTCTTCGCGATGAAGCACTTGCTCGGTAGCGCCGGGACCAATCTTGAGCGCCGCCGTCGCATGCACCTGGTAATGAGTGCAGTTGGGTTTCAGAATCGCATCACACGCCGACAGCATCAGCGGATGCGTCACGAAAGTGCGGAATGTTTCAGACCGAGCGACCAGCGCGGTGATGCGTTTGGTGTTGCCGGGGTAGAAGTTCGGGTTTCCGCCGTCTTCCGCGTATTTTTTGTTGAGGCTGGCATTCGGATCCACCGCTTCAAGGTGCGGCGCGAGCTCGCGCAAAATCGCGTCGCGCGCGGATCGATCAATCACGCCAGTGACGACGACGGCGCCGTCGCGCTCGAGGCACGCGACGACCCGCGACGGCGAATCGTTGGCGGCGACCACAGGAATTGACGGCATCGAGAAGTCCTCCGATGAGCACGCGAGTCGTGCGCGCGTCCCGTCTATTTTCTTATCAACTAGCGGCGGCCCGCGACACCGGCCGCGACTGCGGGCGTTCCCTCGTGAAGAGCATCGACGACCTGGCCCAGATGGGCACGTACGGCGTCGGCGGAGACCTCGCCTGCCGCGAGCCGGCGCGCAGGTCCAAGGCGCATCAGGTGAAAAGCGAAAATCGCGAGCGCGAGTCCCGCCGCCACGACTATTAGTGAAATCATCGCGCCGGGATCGGTACTGAGCGAGTGGACCCGTTCCAGCACGTAGATGATCGAGAGGATCGAGACGCCGATCGATACCGCCGCCATGGTGAGAACGTCGCGCACCGGCCGCGAACCGCCCTTGGCGAGATAGCGTTTCAACTCGCCGCTGGAAAAATAGTCGAGGAACCAGCCAACGTCCTCGTCATGCCCTGGCGTCGGCGGCGGCACGATCGCGCCGGTCAGCGGATCGACCGCCGTTTCGCCGCGTTCGTGGGACTCGATGCCTTCGAGAATCTTGCTGTGGATCGTCTCGGTGATCGGGAACCTGCGCGCGATCAAGAACGAGAGCGCCGAGCAAATCGCCGGCGCCAGCGCGAAGATCGCTCGAATCGCGAAGACCACGTGCGGCGCCTGCGGATTGGCGTTCGGGATGTAACCAAGCGACGCCAGCACCGCGATTGGAATCGCCGCGCTGGGAATCGCGACGAACTTGGGCAGCATCGACCAGAACGCCGTGTACTGCGCCTCGCGCCGCTTGCCGGTGTGCAGCTCGTCGTAGTCGATCACGTCGGCCTGCATCGACGGCGTCAGGAACAAGCCCGCGCCGAATCCGATGCCAGCATAGCAAATCAGCGCCATCAGCCACCACGTGTCGCCGCGCCCGAGCAGGAACATCGCACTGCCGCCCGTGATACCGAGGATCATGTTGGCGAGATACGCGTTGAGCTTGCCGACCCGGCGTGCAATCCAAACCCACAGCGGTAGCGAGAGAAATCCGGAGCCGAAGTAACCAAGCAGCAAGATCGAGAGCCAGGTCGTGGTATGGGCCGGGCGGATTACATAAGCGTTGAAGAAGGGCAGAATCGTGGCCGGAATCGCGCCGGCGATACTCCCCACGACGTAGCTGCCCAGAAGTATCCCGAACGGCCGGTTGCGCAGCGCTCGCCGCACGCCCGGCACCAGCGGATTGGATTCACGCTCGACGAAATCCGGCCGCTCCTTGATGTTCAGCACCAGCAAGCCGTAGAGCACACTGAGCAGGACACCAAAGAAGATCCCGAGCCAGAAGAAGGACCGGCGCTCGGTCATGTGGAACGCCTGCAGTGCGCCCGGCGCTGCCGCGGCCACAATCGTGCCGAGGATGGTGAACGACTCGCGCCACGCAAACAGCGTCGATCGCTCGTTGTAGTTCTGCGTCAGCTCGGGGCCTAGCGCGTAATGCGGCAAAACGTAAACAGTGTGAAATATAAAGTAAAGGATGAAGGTTGTGCCGAACCAGATCGCGGCGCGGCCGCCAGTATACGACGCCGGCGGATTCAGCAGGCAGAAAAAAGCCACGCCGCAGAGCGGGGCGCCGAGCAGCATGTAAGGCCGCCGGCGGCCAAGGCGCGTGTGCGTGTGATCGGAGATCCAGCCCATCAGCGGATCGCTCAACGCGTCGAGCGAGCGTGCGATCGCTATCGCCATCGCCAGGTAACCGAGCGGCACCAGCACCACGTCGGCGTAGAACTTCGGCATGTTGATGAAGATCGGGATGACCATGCCGGCGCCGGCGAAACTGGGAGCGCCGTAGAGAAGCTTGATTTTGAGCGAGAGTGGCTCTGATGCATGCGCGGCGGTGGGCGAGCCTCCGCGCGTAATTTTCGTATCCGCTGAATCCATCCAGACCTCCGGACTAGTCGGCCGATTCGAACCGCGCGTCCATGGGTGATGTTAGATTACTTAGCGGCGCAAGGGGAACTACAATATGCAGCCGATACGCTGCATGCGGCGGCGATGCGCCTAGCGGCCTTTGAACTCGGGCTTGCGTTTCTGCATGAACGCGAGCGGACCTTCCTTGGCGTCCTCGCTGAGGAAGACCTCCATCCCGATCTTGCTCTCGATGCGCATCGCTTCGTCTTCGGGCACGCATTCGGTTTCGCGCAATGAGCGCAGGACGGCTTGCACGGCGACCGGACCGTTGGACGCGATCATCCCGGCCAGCTCTCTTGCCTTCGCGAGCGCCTGGCCGTCGGGAACAACGTAGCCGATGAGTCCGATTTCTTTCGCCTCAGCGGCTTTCAGATGCCGCGCAGTCAGCAGGATGTCAGCCGCGACCGTGTACGGAACCTGGCGGCGCAATCTCACCGTCGAGCCCGCAAGCGGAAAGAGGCCCCATCGCACTTCCGAGACGCCGAAGCGCGCGCTCTCGCCGGCAACGCGGATGTCGGTGGCTTGCAAAATTTCAGTGCCGCCGGCAATCGCGGCGCCTTCGATCGCGGCGATCAGCGGTTTAGTCAAGCGGAATCCCTTGAGCAGCGGCTTGATGACGCCCGCGCTCAGGCCGCCGGCGTTGCCCTGGCGAAAGCTGTCGCCCGGATGCATCCGCGTCATCGCCTTCAAATCCGCACCCGCACAGAACGCGCCGCCGGCGCCGGTGATGATCGCGACGCGGATGTCGGCGTTCGAGTTCACCTCGTCCCACGTGCTCGACATGATTTCCATCATTTCCGTCGAGAGCGCATTGCGCGCTTCGGGCCGATTCAACGTGATCGTCAGTACGTGACCGTCGCGCTCCACGATCGCATGCGCCTGCTCGCTCATCTCTGCTTCTCCACTGTCCTGCTACCGGGTGCAGGGTCACCCCTGCCGAAGGAGGCGTGGAACCCACTGCGGGGTCCACATTTGATTAAGTGATTTACCCTTCCCTTGGCGACGTCAAGTTGTCCAGCCGCTCTACCGCCGCCAGATATTCCTCGACCATCCCGTACACGACTTCCTTGACCGAGCGCATCTCGTTCATGCGGCCGACGATTTGCCCGACCGGATTGAAGCCCAACGCATTTCCCTTCTCGCCGTAACGGCGCGCGCGTGCCGCCGCCGGAGCAGCGACGAGGTATTGCATCGGCATCGGCAGCGGCTTCGGCGCGTCGGGCGACTCCCACGCCTGCGTCCATTCGTTGCGCAGCATTCGCGCGGGCTTGCCGGTGAACGATCGCGAGCGCACGGTGTCCGAGCTGGTCGCGCGGAAATACGCCTCGCGCTGTGCCGGTGTCGACTCCGCCTCCTGGACTGTCAGCCAGATCGATCCGGTCCACACGCCCTGCGCGCCCATCGCGAGCGCCGCCGCGATCTGCCTGCCCGTCCCGATCCCGCCCGCGGCGAGAACCGGAAGTGGCGCTACGGCGTCGATCACCTCGGGCCACAGCACCATGCTGCCGATCTCGCCGCAGTGCCCGCCGCCTTCGTGTCCTTGTGCGATCAGAATATCGACGCCCGCTTTTTTTTGCGCTAACGCGTGTCTGGTCGCGCCGCAGAGGCCTGCCATCAAACGGCCCGAGTCATGGATTCGCTCGATCACGTCGGCGGGCGGCGTGCCGAGCGCGTTGGCGACGAGCTTGACCTTGGGATGCCGCAGCGCCACGTCGATTTGCGGCGCCGCGGTCGCGGCGGTCCATCCGAGCAGATCGCTGCCGCCTTTTTCCTCCGCCGGCAGATCGGGGATACCGTGTCGCTCGAGGATCTTATCGACGAAGGCGCGATGCTGTTGCGGGATCGCCGCGATCAGTTGCTGTTCGAGCTTGACCGGATCGAGTTCGCCCATGCCCTCGTATTTTCCCGGGATAACGATATCGACGCCGTAGGGTTTGTCGCCCACCTGCGCATCGATCCATTTCAGCTCGTATTCAAGTTGCGCCGCCGGATACGCGAGCGCGCCGAGCACTCCGAAGCCGCCGGCCTTGGTGACAGCGGCGACGACGTCGCGGCAATGGCTGAACGCGAAGATCGGAAACTCGATTCCCAGTCGGTCGCAAAGCTCGGTATGCATCGTGACGTTCCTCTCGTGCGCGAATCCGTCGGCCAGAACGTGTTCCAGCCTCGAACTCTAAAACCGCGCCTCGCCATTGTACAGCCAGGCCCTTGCCCGCGGCCTAGTCCATTCGAGTGATTGACGCACGCCGCCGCACTACTGGTAAGTTGGAACGCAATCTATTTCGGTTATTCGTTCCGGAGGAGCCGCCGTGGACGCTCGCCAAATAAATCTGCTCGACCCACTCGTCTTCGAAGAGAGAGTTCCGCACGAATGGTTTACCCACCTGCGGCGCAACGCGCCCATTTACAAGCATCCCGAGCCGGACGGTCCCGGCTTCTGGGTGATCACGCGTTATGACGATGTGGTCGCGGTGGGCCGCGACGGCGCCACTTATTCTTCCGAGCAGTCGCGCGGCGGCGTGGTCGCGCTGGAAGACGCCGACGCTGCCGCCGACATTTCGGCGCAGGGCCGCATGATGCTCACGATGGACGCGCCCGATCACACGCGCTACCGCTCGCTGGTAAATCGCGGATTCACGCCGCGCATGATCAACGCGCTCGCCCCTCACATCCGTAAGATGGTGGTTGAGATTCTCGAGCCGGCGCTCGACCGGCGCGATTGCGACTTCGTCACCGACGTGGCCGCCGAGCTTCCGCTCCAGGTGATCGCGCAGATGCTGGGAGTGCCATACGAGGATCGGCACAAGCTCTTCGAATGGAGCAATCG
Source organism: Binatus sp. (SeqCode) (assembly GCA_050736675.1). GTDB lineage: Bacteria > Desulfobacterota > Binatia > Binatales > Binataceae > Binatus. Next base: position 1,677 of record JBOHWI010000198.1, on the reverse strand, counting down.
CATGATCGGCAGCAAGGATCCTGAGTACGCGGTCAGCCAGGAGAAGGTCCTGGCGGCGGCGACCGAGATGTACATGTACTCGAACGAGCTGGCCAGGCAGCGGCGCGAGCATCCGCGCGACGACATCGTGACCGCGCTGCTCAATGCGGACCTCGACGGCGACCGGCTCTCGGAACTGGACTTCAACGTCTTCTTTCTGCTGCTTGCCGTCGCCGGCAACGAGACCACTCGCAACGCGATGTCGCACGGGATGCATGCGCTGATCGAGCATCCCCGGCAGTTCGCGATGCTCGCGGATAATCCCGCGCTAGTGCCGTCGGCGGTCGAGGAAATCCTGCGCTGGGCCTCGCCGGTGATGTTCTTCCGCCGCAACGTTACGCGCGACACGGAGCTGCGCGAGCAAAAATTCAAGCCGGGCGACAAGGTCAGCATCTGGTACATCTCGGCCAATCGCGACGAAGATATTTTCCCCGATCCCTTCACCTTCGACATCACCCGCAAGCCCAATGAGCACGTGGCATTCGGCGGCGGCGGCCCGCATTTCTGTCTTGGCGCAAGCCTGGCGCGGCTGGAAATGAGCATCCTGTTCGAGGAACTGGTGAAGCGGGTGTCGTCGATCGAGCGCACCGGCCCGGTCAAGCGCCTGCGCTCGAACTTCATCAACGGCCTCAAGCACCTGCCCGTGCGCCTGACCCCAGGCGCGCGCAAAGCCGCCTGACGGATTTCTTCCCGCCTACCTGTGGAGACCTTGGCCCTTGCAACCTCGCCTTGTCCGAGGGGAGGTCGACGCGCGCCGAAGGAGCGCGGAGGGAGAGGTGCAACGCTCGCCGACTCACTAACAGCGATTTGTCAAAGTTCAGGATGAACTTTACAGCCTTACCGACGACGCCCGTCGCGTGCTATCACAGATCGCTATGCCCCCCGCTCATCGCACCTGCCGAACCCACAGCCGGGCGCCTCACTGTATCCGCTCGCGAAAATCAGTTTTTGACGGAACGAACCCACCGATAGCGGTGTGCCACTTCGTAACCACTACATATAGTGTATCCTGTCCACTTTCTGTCCAGATCGGCCGTCCAATGAGGCTGCATGCCGCCTGATTTCGACCGCCCTCTTGCCGGAATCCGCGTGATCGATCACGCCGACGAAAACGGCGAGATGTGCGGGCGGTTGCTCGCGGATCTTGGCGCCGAAGTCATCCGCGTCGAGCCGCTGGGCGGTGCCGCATCGCGACGCCTCCCGCCGCTTCACGGCGAGACGAGCCTGTGTTTCGCGGTCCGCAACCTCGGCAAGAAAAGCGTCATGCTCGACATGAAAACTGCCGACGGTCGTCGTCGGCTCGACGGTTTGCTCGACGAGTCCGACGTATGGCTCGAGTCGCATCGCGCGGACGATCTCAATCGTCGCGAAGTTCTCGAACGTCATTCCTCCCTTGTCATCACGTCGATCACCCCCTTCGGACTGACCGGGCCGTATCGCGATTACGCCGCTACCGACGCGGTGCTGGTCGCGATGTCGGGATTGCTGTTTCGCTCTGGCGTGCCGGACAAGCCGCCGTTGTTGCCGCCCGGCGCGCTCGCCTACGACATCGCGGGCACTACTGCGGCCTTCGCTACCGTCACTGCTTTATGGAATCGCCGAAAGACAGGACGCGGGGATCACCTCGACGTATCGGTC
>JBOHWI010000197.1:0-7336 GCA_050736675.1 Binatus sp. (SeqCode) | reverse complement strand
GTTTACCGTTTGCCGTCGATCGTCGGGCAGCGGCTGTTTGCGAGTTTGGTGTCGCGTGCGCTGTCTGAAACGGGCGACTCGATTCGCGGAGCGCTGCCGGAAGAATTACGCGGTGAGATCCCGTCCGTTCGCGACGCGCTCAACTACCTTCACGATCCTCCGTCGGATGCCGACTTCGACGCTTTGGTGAACGGCGAATCTCGCGGACACCAGGCGTTGGCATTCGATGAACTGTTCGCATTCGAGTTGGCGCTTTCGATTGAACGTGCCCGCAGCTCGCGCCGCGCTGGAATAGCGCTGGACGGCTCGAGGAGCCTAAGTGCGCGAATGACGAACGAACTGCCGTTTGCGCTGACCGGTTCGCAATCGCGCGCGCTTGAAGAAATCGGCGAGGACCTCGCGCGGCCGAACCAGATGAACCGGATGCTGATGGGCGACGTCGGCAGCGGCAAGACGATCGTCGCGTTCTGGGCAATGATCCGCGCCGTAGAGTGCGGCCATCAGGCGGCGATGATGGCGCCGACCGAATTGCTCGCCGAGCAGCATTACCGGGGATTTGCACGCGTGTGCGGACGGCTTGGAATCAGCCATGCACTATTGACGGGAAGCGTGACGGGGCCGGCGCGTACGCAGATCTTACGCAAGCTCGCGAGCGGAGAAGTCGGCGCGGTGTTTGGAACGCACGCGCTAATCCAGCAACGGGTCCGAATGCGCGACCTCGCGCTCGCCGTGATCGACGAGCAGCATCGGTTCGGCGTTTTCGATCGCGCAAAGATGAAGGCAATCGGGCCCAAGGCTAACCTGCTGATGATGACGGCGACGCCGATTCCCCGAAGCCTGGCGATGAGCCTGTTTGCGAATCTCGACGTTTCGTTTCTCGACGAGCTGCCCGCGGGCCGCACGCCCATCGCGACCGAGATTTATACCGAGGACGCACTTGCGCAGGTGCATGAGAGTTTGCGCGCCGAAATCGACGGCGGCGGACGCGCGTATTACGTCGTGCCGTTTATCGAGGGCGACGAGGACGAAGCCAAGTCGGTCTCGGCCACGGCGGCGCGGCTCAAGAAGGGCGCCTTGCGCGGGGCCAGAATCGGCACGATGCACGGCAGGATGCGCGCGGCGGAAAAGGATCGCGCGATGCGCGAGTTTCGTGACGGCGCGATCGACGTTCTCGTTTGCACGACGGTGGTGGAAGTGGGGATCGACGTGCCGGAGGCGACGATCATCGTGGTAATCGCGGCGGAGCGCTACGGACTCGCGCAATTGCATCAGCTGCGCGGCAGGGTGGGGCGCGGCGCGCAGGCGTCGCGTTGTTGTATCGTCGCGTCGAGCGATGCGGATGAAGCGGCGCTGGAACGCCTGGCGGTCATGCGCGAATGCAGCAGTGGCGCGAAGGTCGCCGAGGCTGACCTGAAGCTGAGAGGACCGGGCGATTTGCTCGGCGCGCGGCAAACCGGGGCGCTGCCTCTGCGCTTTGTGCACCTGATTCGTGACCATCGCACGATCGAACGCGTGCGCAAAATGGCCGACTTGTGGATCGCGCACGATCCGTCGCTCTCGAGCCGCGAGTCGGAAGGCGCGCGAGCGGCGGTGCGAAACATGCTGGCGCTCGGCTTCAGTCTCGGCGACGTAGGGTAGGGCGCCTCGCCCGCTAATGATCGGCTGGCGTGGGGAGGGGCTCGATGCGCGCGCTGACGCCACCAGACTCAATTGTGCTCGCGTTCCAGATTGACGGCGCTAGCGTGTCGAAATAGTTAGCGCCCTGCCCAATGATCATCAGCACCGCGTTCGCGCGCGTGTCGATGCGGTGCGGCGTCGAGTCGCCCAGCAGGCGATCGAGCAGCGTCTCATATACGACGGCGAAGTGGCTCGCAGTCTGCGCGTCTCTGAACGCGAGCATCCAGATCACGTTTACGTCGCGGCCGTCCTGCAGAATGATCATGCGGTCAGCGCTCCATCGCGCGGCGAGTCCAACTTCGTTGGACTGTTTGCCAAGATTGCGCTCGAGGATCACGCGCAAGAGCAGCTCACCGTAAGTATCGTCGTCGGCTTTTTTCCAGGCGCGCATGATTGAGTCATAACCGGCGAGCTTGATCTGCGGCGTGGGCGCATTGCTGTCGAAGTATAACGCGGGATGCAAAATCTGGTGGCTCGATTGCGGTGGATTGCGATAGAGCGCGTCAACCGCCGGCCATCCCCCGCGGCGATAAGCCTCGGCGACGAAGCGGACGCCCTCGGAATATTGGAACAACAGCGGAGCGCTCAAACCCTCGGGCGTGTCCGGCGCTTCCGCAGCCAGAGCTTGCGGAAGCTGCTTGAGATTGTCGGCGAGCGCATCCGCCGTACCGTTGTCCATGCGGCCGACCGCGTAGGCGAAACCGGCGATGGTCGCGTCGCCCTCGGCCACGGATTTCAGCGCGAGTCCGCGATCGTCGTCGTTCTTCACTTTGTCGAGGCTCGATTCGAGCTCGAAGTTCTGATCCTGAAGCGCGTGCGTCAGCTCGTGCGCCAGCAGCATCTCGCCGACGACGTCGCGCTGAATCATGAACTGTGCCGCGCTGTTCCAGATACCGAGATCGGCGCCGCCCTTGACCAGCACCATTTCCTTGCCGTGCGGATCGTAAAAGCCCGCGACCTGGCTCTTGAGCAGCTTGAGCGATGCGGCCTTGAGATCGATTCCCGGGGGATACAAACCGGTCAGCGCGCCGGCCACCGCGTCAACCTCGAGCTGGTTGTCGGTGTAGTCGCGCATCAGGTCGGCCTCCATCATCGCCTCGGCTTCGTCCGGAGTTTTGACGACCAGCGGCACCGGTTTCTTGAAGCGGAGCTGGCGGAGCTCCTGGATGCCGCTCTCGATTTTTGCGGCCTGTTGCGAATTGACGCGATCGCCGTTGACCAGCGCGTAGGCGCATCCGCGCAGAAGAACCAGTGCGGCCACGGCGCATACAGGCCACCAGAGCCGGCGTGCGTGGTAGGTGGCTCTGCTGATCATTCGGTGACGATTATAACTGGAAGTCCGAAACGCGCGGAGTCGGAGGCACGCGCCCCGGCGGCGGAGCGCGTTGCGAATGCGCCCATGCGTACACGGTAATAGCGGTGGTGGTCGGCATCAAGGACGTCGACGACGTGAACGTCCGCGTAGGCCGACGCCAACCGGCTGCGCACCTGCTGGGCGTTCCGCTGCTCCGAGAATGAACCGACCTGCACCCAGTAGCGCAGCGGCGCGCCCACCGCGCGCGTTCCCGGCAGCTTGCTGATGAGCGAGACGCGAACGCGCGCGGTTCCCCGGTCGAGCATCCCGATCATGCGCGCCGCCTTGTGCGACAGATCGATCTTGCGCCCCTTCACAAACGGCCCGCGGTCGGTGATGGTCACCTCGACCGAGCGGCCGTTAGCGAGATTCGTGACCATCACGCGGCTGCCCAGCGGAAACGCGATCGAGGCCGCAGTCATGTCCTCCTGGTCGTAGATTCCGCCGGTTGCGTCGTGACGACCGTGGAATCCGGGCCCGTACCACGACGCCATCCCGATTACCTGCGGAGTCGGAGTCGGTTGAGGTACCGCAACCGGCGCCGCGGGCGGAAGCTGGGCCGGACGGGACGTCGCGCACGCGGCGAACAACGCGCTAGTCGCGAGGCCCAGGGCGACGCGGCCGAGGGCGTTGTAATTTCGAATGCGCAACACGCGGTTAAACCCCGTCCAGTATAGGAGCACGGCGGTCGCATCATAAGGGAGCGGCATTGTTCACCGATGTCGAGCGGGGAGCTTCGGGAGCCGCCGCTGGCGTGGTAGCATCTCGCCTGTACAACGCGATGCTGCGGACGAGGCAGGAGCTAGAGGAAATAGAGGCGCGCACTCTGGCGCCGTATGCGATGGCGTCGCGGGCCAGTCGCGGGCGCCGGTTTCCCGAACCCGAGCATCCGATTCGCACCGTCTTTGCGCGCGATCGCGATCGCGTGATTCACTCGGCTGCGTTTCGACGCCTCGAATACAAAACCCAGGTCTTTGTAAATCACGAGGGCGATTACTACCGCACACGCCTGACGCATACGCTCGAAGCCGCGCAAATCGCGCGCACCGTGGCGCGTGCGCTCGGCCTCAACGAGGAACTTGCCGAGGCGGTGGCGCTCGCGCACGACCTCGGGCACACGCCCTTCGGCCACGCCGGCGAAAAAGTCCTCAACGAGCTGATGACGCCGTACGGCGGCTTCGATCACAACGCGCAGAGTTTGCGCACCGTCGATTGGATCGAGATCCGCTACCCGAATTTTCGCGGGCTCAACCTGAGCTTCGAGGTGCGCGAGGGAATCGTCAAGCATTCTCATTTCCAGAATCGTCCCGCCGCGCAGGAATTCGACGCGAGCACGTATCCATGCCTCGAGGCCCAGATCGTCGATCTGGCGGATGAGATCGCGTACCTGGCGCACGACGTTGACGACGGCTTGAAGGCGCAGATGCTGACCGTCGAGGAGCTCAATGCGTCGGCGCTCTTCAAGGAGTCGGCGTCGGCGGCGAGCGACGCGTATCCGGTCGCCGAAGTGCGGGTGCTCCGCTACCAGACGGTCATCAGGATGATCGACGCAATGTCCACCGATCTGATGACCAATCTCGCCGGCGAATTGGAGCGCCACAAAATTCACAGCGTCGACGACGTCCGCAAGGCGGGGAGGGTGATTGTGTCGTTCGGTCCCGAGGTCGGAGCGAAGGTCGAAGAAATCAAGCAAGTGATGCGCGATCGATTGTACCGTCACTATCGCGTCAGCCGGATGACGGAGAAGGCGGCCAGAGTGCTCGCCGCCCTGTTTCAAACCTACATGACCGAGCCGCGGCAGATGCCGGGGCACGTAGTCGCACGCGCGGAGAGCTACGGCGAGCCGATTTCGCGGGCCGTCGCGGACTACATCGCGGGGATGACCGACCGCTTCGCGCTCGACGAATATCGCAAGCTCTTCGATCCCAATGAGCGCGTCTGACAGGCAAGCGCCCCCGCGCAGGCCGCGCGCGCGGCGCTTGCTCGTGATCCGGCGCATCGATCACGTAGGCGATCCGGTGGGGCTCGCATTTCTCGAATCGCCGGAAACCAACGGCGACGCGCTGCTGGACCGGATCCGCGAATACCTCGGCGACAAGCTGAAGCTGGTCGAGGCGGAAGTCTCGCACGGCGAAATAGCCGTGGAAGTCGAATCGCGCGGATGGCCCGAGGAGGGCGCGCGGATGGCCGCCGCCGCACGCGACCTCCACCAGAAGGGCGCCAAGCGCGCGGCGCTCTCGATGTATCGCGACGCACTCGAGCTCGACCCGTTGAATGCGGAGGCGATTTGGCGGCTCGGCCTTGCGCTTGTCGAGCAGGAAAAATTCGCGGCGGCGTTCGCCGCGCTCAAACGCGCCCGCGAGTTCGGCGCCGAAGGCATCGAGCTGCTGATCGCGATGGGGCGATGTGCGGCGGCTCTGGACAGAGGCGCGAGCGCAATCGCGTACTATGAGGAAGCACTCAAGCTCGAGCCGCGCAATTTCGTCGCGCGCCGCGCACTAAGCGCGCTCGGCCGCAAGCCGGCTGCGCCAAAGAAAGATTCCAGCGCTGTACGGAGCAGTCGCGATTAGCTGGGTCCTCAACGGACATACCGCCGTATGGAGTCGAGGCCCGGCCGCCTGTCCAGCTTCCAATCCGCATTGGGGCCGTTCTGGTCCACGTAATGGAGCGTCAGCTGGGCGGCATGTTGGCCGGGGAAAGGCTCGCGCCAGTGCTCGCATTCACACCCGCGATAGAGCAAACCGTCCCCCGGTTTCAGCTCGATAGCCGACGATCCTGCCGGTCCTTTGATCCGGATCGGCCAGGGGCGTTGCGCTCGATAACCGAGGCACAGAGTTATGCTGATTTCACCGGCGGGGCGATCTGTGTGCTTCTCAAGAGCGCTGCCTTTTCGATAGACGCGAAAATAAGAAAAGGTCGGAAACAGCTTCAAGGCCGTCGCCGACTCGATCTTCGGCAGAAAATCCCTTAGCAGTTCGTCCATCACGAAGTCGTTTTTGCCCGCCAGGGCGTCGGGCACTTGTGCATCCCCGTCCCGCATCGCGCCGGCATCGGCCAACTTACGCACGTACTTGTACAAGAAGGATAGGCGCGGATCCCTCAACAGCGACCGCAACACCACATACTTCCGACGCGCGAAGGTGTTTGCCAAAGTGGTCATACAAGGTCAATCATCGTCGCGAACCGTCCACGCGCGTCGCGCCGAGCCGCCATGCGCGCGGCTTTTTGCTAGTTCACATAATACTTCTAGCATCTGCGTCTGAAGCCTAACAGAGAAGACTAGGGTTTCGCCTTCGCCGCGTCTTTCGCGGCCCCGATGCCAGCGATCTCTTTGAGTTTTTCCTGGCGTTCGTGTTTCGTCACGTACCACTCTTTTAGCAACAACTCGATCAACCAAACGAGCTTTTGGGCTTCGTCGGGATCCACGTCAACGATCACATTGACGTCCTTCTCCATATGGGCGCCAATGTTGCCAAGCTTTCGAATGGCATCGATGGCGTCCCACGTCTCTGCGTCAACATGGCCTTTGAGTTCATCGATCTCTTGCTTCAGATTGGGCTTGCTGATCTTCCAGAAATCTCGGATCATTCCCTGCAAACAACGACGCGAGAGCGTCGCGGATGCCTTTGCGCTCCCATCGATTATCAAGCAAGCTTCCTGATAGTCCCGCACAATTTGCGTGGGAACATAATCTGGAAAAGGTTTAGCGTTCGACGGAGGGATCAGATGCCAACTCTGGAACGCTTCGTCGCCTACCTTCCAGCGAGTCTCAAACACCAGATCGAAGATCCAGAGGTCAAGCGTGAACTGTTTACAGATCGGATTCGGACAAACTATAAATCTTCCCGCCAGACGGGCGGTTGCCCTGAGAGGTGTCGATTGTGAGCGACGTCTCAAAATAGTGTACGTCATTTTCACCGATGGTGGCGCCGCGATCACAGAACGGACAGGTCCACGAAAATGCCACAGCTTACTCCTCGCTCAAAGTTTTCTTTAGATCGACAAGGAATCGTCAGCGTTGGTCGCGGGTTGCTGTGCGTCCGCGCCCTCCGGACTTTCAGCGGACTGCGCGCGTATTTGCGGCGCTTAAGGTCCAACGGTGGCGCCGCAAACCCTAGCGGTGCGCCGATAGTTTGCAGCGGTTGCTCCGTCGAAGCTTTCGGAGCTCCAAGAATCAGTGCTCGAAGCTTCGAGCGCCAGTTCGACATTCCGTCATCAAAGCGCTAGGGGCGGCGCTGCGCAAGCGCCGAGCGTTCGTCGGTCACTGGTTAGTGTTCGTTCGGGAAAAGAAAGAGGCCGCGCGTA
>JBOHWI010000196.1:0-1709 GCA_050736675.1 Binatus sp. (SeqCode) | reverse complement strand
TACTTTGACTGTGCAATGAATGACTCCGCGCCGCGACTCGAAGTCGCAATCCTCGAGGGAATCGACAAGATTACCCGCGACTCATGGAACAGCCTCCTCTCTCCCGACGATTCCCCGTTCGTCGAGTGGGACTGGCTGCGCGCGATGGAGCAATCCGGCTCGGCTTCGCGTGACACCGGATGGGCTCCTTATCATCTCGTCGTGCGCCAGGGTCCCAGAAAGCAAATCGTCGCCGCGTGCCCGCTTTACCTAAAGACTCACAGCATGGGCGAGTTCGTTTTCGACCACGGATGGGCCGATGCCGCCGAGGGCGCAGGCATCCGCTACTTTCCGAAAATTCTCGTAGGCGTGCCGTTCACGCCGCATACGGGCCGACGATTCCTCACCGCGCCCGGGGTCGAGCGCGCGGGCCTCATCAATCTGCTCGGGCTCGCGCTCACGTCGATTTGCGAAGACAACAAGCTGTCGTCGGTGCACGTAAATTTTTGCGAACCCGACGAAGCCGCCGCGCTCGCGCCGATCGGATTTATGGAGCGCCTCGGCTACCAGTATCATTGGCGCAACGCGGGCTTCGCCACCTTCGACGACTACCTCAACCGCCTCAAGCACAAGCGCCGCACGGCCGTCCGTCACGAGCGCTCCGCGATGGACGACCAGGGCGTCCACATCCGGGTGACAGCGGGCGAGGAAATCCCGGACCGGATGTTCGCCGAGATGTACCGAATCTATTGCTCGACGATCGAAAAGCTTTACTGGGGCCGCCGCTATCTCACTCCGGATTTTTTCGACCTGATTCGCAAGACCTTCAAACGCAACATGGTGTTCATCGGCGCGTACGCGGGACGCGAACTAGTCGCCGGCGCCGTCAATCTCGCGAAAGCGAACGTGATGTACGGCCGCTACTGGGGATGCTTCCGCGAATACCGCTTCCTGCATTTCAACGTGTGCTACTACGCCGGCATCGAGCACTCGATCCTGCACGGCATCCAGCGCTACGAACCGGGCGCCGGCGGCGAATACAAATGGCTGCGCGGCTTCGATCCGGCACTCACTCGCAGCATCCACTACGTATCGAATCCGGACTTGAAGCGCGCGATTGCCGGTTTCCTCAAACGCGAGCGCCACGAAGTAGAGCGATGGATAGTCGCCGGCAAGGAACGCAGCCAGATGAAGCCGCCGCCGCCGTCGGATCAGGAATCGGAGTAACGCTCAGGCGATCTCTCGCACGTTGCTCGGTGGCGCGGGAAAGTCGAGTTCGGGCGCGGGCTCGCCGGTCAGGTTGGTCACGCGATTGCGATAGCGTGTCAGATGATTCTTCGCGACCTCGAATGCGTCCTGCGCCTTCGACAACGACTTGCCCACCGCCTCGAACTGATTCTCGAAATGCCCGAATGCGTTCTGCGCCTTCTTCAATTCTTCGGTCGCGCGCTCGTGCCCCTTCGCGTACTCGTACATTTTGAATACCATCTGGATCGATTGCAGCGTCACGATCAGCGTGTTCGGCGAAACCGGATACACACGCCGCTGGTTGAGCCAGTCGCTCAGCTCCGCGTTCAGCACCGCTTCCATGTAGAGCGTCTCGCTCGGCAGGTACATCAGCGCCATGTCGGTCGTGCCAGCTTCCGGCCTGATGTACGTCGCGATTCGCTTGGCCTGCTCCTTCATTACGCGCTCGAACTCGACGCGCGCCTGATCGAGCGCCTGGGGAT
>JBOHWI010000195.1:0-2311 GCA_050736675.1 Binatus sp. (SeqCode) | reverse complement strand
TGTTCGATCAGATCGTCGCGACAATCGCGGCGGAGCGCAAACTGAGTCCCGACGGGGTCAAAGCTTTGATCGATCAAGCGCCGTTGAATGCGGACGCGGGCCTGAAGGCGCGCCTGGTCGATCGGCTCGAATATGAGGACCAATTCGACGAGCGCGTGAAGAACCACGGCGGCTCGCTTCACAAGGTGGTCGATTACGCCAATTACGCGCGTGCGAGCCTGTTGTCCGGCCTTGAGAGGGGAAATCAAATCGCACTGATTTACGGGGAAGGGGAGATCCAGCGCGGCGGCGAAGGCTTCGATCCATTTTCAGGTCCCGGCGCCGCCGCGATGACCGCCGACGACATGGCCGACGCGCTCAAATCCGCGCGCGAGAACGACGACGTTCGCGCCGTGATCCTGCGGGTCGATTCGCCGGGAGGCTCGATGCTCGCTTCGGAGCTCATCGGCCGCGAGGTCGAGCTGACCGCGAAGAAAAAACCCGTGGTGGTCAGTATGTCGGGATTCGCGGCGTCGGGCGGGTACCTGATATCGATTCCCGCCGCGAAGATCATCGCCGAGCCCGGCACCATCACCGGCTCGATCGGGGTACTCGGCGGCAAGTTCAACATCACGCCCGCCGCGCAAAAACTCTATGCGAACACCGACGTGGTGAGCCGCGGGGCGAACGTCGGGATGTTCGACATGTGGACCGACTTCACGCCCGCACAATCCAAACAGTTTCAGGATGACATCGCGCGCAACTACCAGTACTTTCTGAAACTGGTCGCGGCCGGCCGCCACATCACAGTCGAGCAGGCCGACGCAGTAGCGCAGGGGCGGGTCTGGACCGGAGACCAGGCGGTCAAGCTCAAGCTGGTCGATTCGCTCGGCGGAATGGACGCGGCGATGGCAGCGGCGAAAGGATTGGCGCGCCTCGCTCCCGATCAGCCGGTGGGGATCATCGAGCTTCCCGCCCGGCCCGGCCTGCTGCAAACGCTGACCAGCGGCAGGATGGTCGCGGCGATCACGCACCGTCCGGCGGCGCGAATCGTCGAGCCGGTCATCCAACTGATTCACGCGGCGCTCAGCGGTCACGCGATTTTCAGCGCAGCGTATTGCCCGGTGGTGCCGATGCTCTAGATCGCCGGAGGAACCAGGTCGCGTGCGGCAAACAATCATTGGACTGCTGATGGTCGCGCTGACGGCAGCGGGTTTCTACTGGGTCGCTCGGCACCGCTACAAGTGCCCGTTTTGCGGGCGCTTCGTCAGATACGACGACATCAACTGTCCTCATTGCGGCAACGACATGAAGTATCGGCATCGCGCGGGTCCCGAGCCAATTCCGCGGGCTGCGGCTGACTTGCGGCCGGGCAGGCGCAGGTCTAGCGACCGTTCTTCGCGGTCTTGAGCGCGGCGCCGGCGCGGCGCAGAAAAGTCTGCGTCTGGGATTTCGAGTTGATCGGGAAGCGCACGAAATCGTCGCCTATTTTCAGGTCGGCAAAGAATCCCGCCGGGTCTTCATGGAAATGCAGGAACCCGATTGACCCGCGATAGAACGCTCCGCGCTTTTTCTCCTTGAGCCCACCGAGCTTCCGAATTTCATCGAGGATCGGCTCGAGCTGGTCGAGCGCATCGGATCCCGCGTGCTTCATTGATTATAGTTTCCGCGCCGAGTGGCTATAACAACTATCTACGAATTCCCGAGCTCGATTACGTAGCCGTCGGGATCGGTGACGTATGCGTACGGGACGCCGGGGGCATGTTCGCCGCGGCTTTGCAGCTTGCCGCCGGCGTTCACGACCTGGCGGACCATCTCGTCGTGGTCGTTTTTCGAGAGCGAGAATCCAAAATGCGACACGCCGCCGCCGGCGACAGGATCGTCTTCCTTGGCCTGGCACAGGGTAATCGTGTCGTCGGCGCCGGGCGAGTGGAGGAAAACCATTTTCTTCCCCTCCCAGAAAGCGACTTCGAGCCCGAACGCATCCTGGTAGAACTTGAGCGAGCGACCAATGTCCCGGACGTTGAGATTGATGTGATGCAATCCGCGCGCCTTAATCATCGCCGTTCCCTCCCGATTCCGAGTCTGGCTATTCGAGTGACTACTTACGACCAGCGGTTCGAGGCTACATACGCTGCTGAGCGTTATGGCAGTCGGAGCAGATTCCGTACAGTTCCATCTTATGCCGGGTCAGCGTGACGCCGAGGTCGCGCGCGACTATATTCTGCATCCGCTCGATCGCGGCGTTTTCGAACTCGATGATCCGGCCGCATCGCTCGCAGATGAAATGATCGTGATGGCGTTCGCCCACGGCCTCGTAGCGCGCCTGGCC
>JBOHWI010000194.1:0-4992 GCA_050736675.1 Binatus sp. (SeqCode) | reverse complement strand
ATATCCATCGCCTTGCCCTTGCGGTTTTTCTCCGCGAGCGGGAAGCGCGACGGCTCCTGATCGTAATCCATGTAGTAGTCCTGGAGCTTGCACTCGCCCGCCTGATCGCAGACCGGACAATCGATCGGATGGTTGATCAGCAGGAATTCGAGTACCGCCTTCTGCGCGGTCTTGGCCTTGTCGCTGTTGGTGTGAACGACCATCCCCTCGGCGACGCGCGTGTTGCATGCGATTTGGAGCTTCGGCGCCTTTTCGATCTCGACCAGGCACATGCGGCAGTTGCCGGGAACCGACAAGCCGGGATGATAGCAATAGTGCGGAATCTCGATGCCGACCAGTTCAGCCGCGTTTATCAGATTCAGGTTGGCGCCGGCGTCAACTTCCTTGCCGTCGATAGTGAGCTTGGGCATCTGATTTACTCAGGCGGCCTGCTGCGCGGATGCGGTCTTGAAAGGACAGCGTCCGAGCCTGACGTGCGCCTCGAATTCGTCGCGATACTTGGGCATGAAGCTCTTCACCGGCATCGAAAGGCTGTCGGCGAGCACGCAAATCGTGTTGCCTTCCATGTTGACCGCGGCGTCCATCATGACCTTCAGATCTTCCATCTTGCCGCGGCCCGCTTCGAGCTCGATGAGCAATTTTTCGATCCAGCCGCATCCTTCGCGGCACGGCGTGCATTGTCCGCATGACTCGTGATGGTAGAAGTGCGCGATCGTCTTGAGCATGTCCACCATGCAGGTGTCTTCGTTCATCACCATCACGGCCGCGGTGCCCATCAGCGAGCCGGCGGCACGGACCGAGTCGAAGTCCATGTTGACCTTGACGGCCTCCTCCGCGGTGAAGATCGGCATCGACGAGCCGCCGGGTATGACGCCCTTGAGCGCGTTGCCGCCGAGGATGCCGCCGCCGACGTCGTAGATCAGATCCTTGAGCGGAAAGCCCATCGGCAATTCGTACAAGCCCGGTTTGTTGATGTGGCCTGAGAGGCAGAAGAGTTTGGGGCCGGGACTTTTTTCGGGGCCGATCGATTTGTACCAGTCGGCGCCGCGATTGATGATATGCGGGATGTTCGACAGCGTCTCGACGTTGTTCACCACGGTCGGGCACTGGAAGGCGCCCTGGATCGCGGGGAACGGCGGACGGTTGCGCGGATACGCGCGTTTGCCTTCGAGCGATTCGAGCAAGCCGGTTTCTTCGCCGCAAATATATGCACCGGCGCCGCGATGCGTGAAAACGTCGAGGTCGAAGCCGGAGCCACGGATGTTCTTGCCCAGGTAGTTGTTGGCGTAGGCCTCGGCGATTGCGGCATCGAGCGCCCTTTTCTGCACGGTGAACTCGCCGCGCAGGTAGGTGTAGGCAGTATGCGAACCGACCGCGCGACACGCGATCGCGATACCCTCGATGACGGCGTGAGGATCGAACTCGAGTTCGTAGCGATTGGCAAACGAGCCGGGCTCGCTCTCGTCGGCGTTGCAGCACAGGTACACCGGCTTCTTCGAGTCCTTGGGGATGAAGCTCCACTTGACGCCGGTCGGGAACGCCGCGCCGCCGCGCCCGCGGAGATTCGAGTTCTTGACCTCGTTGATAATCTCCTCGGGCTTCATCTCGAACAGCGCCTTGCGCAGCGCCTTGTAACCGCCGTTGCCGACGTACACGTCGAGCTTGCGAAGGTCAGGGATGTCCAGCCAGCGAGTCAGTAACCGTTCCATGTGAATCCGGGTGCTCTCGTCGTTTGGTTCAGGCGGGATGCTTTTCGCTGAGCGCCATCAGTTTCTGCTTCTGCCCCTGAATTTTTCGCTGCAGCGCCATCAGCGCGTCGAGCACGCCCTCGGGCCGCGGCGGACATCCGGGAACATACACGTCGACCGGTACGATTCTGTCGATGCCGGGCAGCGTCGCGTAATTGTCGTAGAAGCCGCCCGTCGAAGCGCACGCGCCAAACGCCATCACCCATTTCGGCTCGGCCATCTGATCGTAAACGCGGCGCAGAATCGGTCCCTGCCGAACCGTGACGGTGCCGATGACCATCAGCAGATCGGCCTGGCGCGGCGTGAAGCGCGGGAGCAGCGCGCCGAAGCGGTCGATGTCGTAGGGGGTCATCGAGAGCGACATATATTCCATCGCACAGCACGCGGTCGCGAACGGATACGGAAAGATCGAGAATTTTCGCGCCCAGCCGAGCGCCTTATCGAGCCGGGTCAGTACTGCGGTATCGCCGAGCAGAATCTCGTCGCCCTTGGACGACTCGAGCCCGCTTTTAGTTAATGCCATTGATGCCTCTGGTGCCTGATGTTTGCGCTAGATCGATACAGTTAAAGGTTACCAAGCATCGCGACGACGCGTCAACGAAGTCTAATGGTGCGGGCGTTTTGAGTGAAGCAAAACTTGGTCTACGACATCGAGACTCTCGAGCGTCGGCGCCAGACTTTTAGCAGTTATGATCGAAGATCGGTCTTCACTTTGCCTACGAGAGAAATAGTTTCTTCGAGGCCTGCTACGGCTGAGCGGCGGGCAGAGACGCCTTCCCCACTGGCCCCGGACAGTCAACGCGTTTACGAGATTCGGAGGACGGCGGCGCCTTTGATTTCGTCGTGCTTTAGCATTTTGAGAGCAACGTTCGCTTCGGTCAGGCCGAAGGCTGCCGTGCTGGTGCGAATTCCGATCTCGCCCGCGAGCTTTAGGAACTCTTCGCCGTCGGCGCGGGTGTTGGCGGTCACACTCCGAAGTTCTTTTTCGTAGAAGAGATGCTTTTCGTAATCGAGTTGCGGAATTGGACTTAGATAAATTCCGGCGACTACTAGAATTCCGCCACGGTCGAGCGCTTGCATCGCCGGCAGCACGAGATTTCCGGCCGGCGCGAACAGAATCGCCGCGTCGAGGGGCGCGGGCGGGGCGTCTTCCGCATTGCCGATCCATTCGGCGCCAAGGTCTTTCGCCAAATCGCGATGCGGCCCGCCGCGGCTCATGACAAACACCCGGCATCCCCAATAGCGCAGCACCTGGATCGCAAGATGAGCCGAGCCGCCGAAGCCGTAGAGGCCGACCGTCGCGCCGGGCTTGACGTCGGCGCGCTTGATCGCGCGATACCCGATTATTCCAGCGCATAGCAGGGGCGCCGCCTCCTCGTCGCCGAGCGTATCGGGGAGCGCATAGGAGAAATCTTCGCGCACGACGGCGTATTCGCCGAAACCACCGTCGTGGTCGTAGCCGGTGAAGCGTGCGTTGGGGCATAGATTCTCGCGGCCGCGTCGGCAATAGACGCATATGCCGCAGGTCTCGCGCAGCCATGCGATACCGACGCGGTCGCCCTGCTTGAAACGCGCCGCGCCGACGCCGCGCTTGTCCACGACGCCGATCACTTCGTGACCGGGAATGATTCGCGGATGACGGGGCGGCAGGTCGCCCTCGGCGACGTGAAGATCGGTCCGGCACACGCCACAAGTGCGCACACGCACCAGAATTTCGCCGGGCCCCGGCTCGGGCGCCGGTGCGTCGATCGCATGAAGCGGATCCGATTCGATCGGCGCGGGCTTTTCAACGACCATCGCTTTCATGAAAAAGCATCATAGTAGATGCGCCCACGGTTGGCTCGCAAAAGAGCCCGTTAAGCCCTCGAAAGGTCACGAATTGTGCTGGCGTTTGGCGCGTGCTCTATTGAACCGCACGGATGCAGGCGCACCAACAAACCGCACCATCTCACGAGCTTTCGTTCGCGCGCGCTGATAGGACCACGCTGGTCGTCGGGCTTTCCGGCGATTGGCATCTTCGCCACGGCCTGCCTTCGCCGAACCTGGTCGACGAACAACTCGACGTCGCGCCGAAACCCACCAAGCTGACCTTTGACGCGGCCGAGCTCCGCGACTGGGACAGCGGACTGCTCACGTTCCTGCTCGGGGTGAGCGATATTTGCCATAAGCGCAAATTGCCCGCGGATTGGTCGCCGCTACCGGAAGGGGTGCGCGGCCTGGTCCGGCTGGCGGAGGCGGTACCTGAGAAGACCGGGGCGCGGCACGAGGCATCGCATACTTCGTTCATCGAAGAGCTGGGCCGGGAAGCGATCTCGTACGCGCGGGCGCTGGACGAATTTCTGCGCTTCTTTGGCGAAGTGGTGATCGCGTTCGCCAAGCTGGCCGTGGGCAAGGCGCGTTTTCGCAAGGCTGACCTGATGGTCCTGATCCAGGATTGCGGCGCCAGCGCCTTCGGCATCGTCACGCTGGTCACATTCCTGGTCGGGGTAATTTTCGCGTTCGAGGGGGCGGTACAGCTGCAACAGTTCGGTGCGTCGATCTTCGTCGCCGACCTGGTTGGAATCGCGATGAGCCGCGATATGGGCGCGATGATGGCGGCAATCATCATGGCGGGCCGCACGGGAGCCGCGTTCGCCGCGCAGCTTGGATCGATGAAAGTGACGCAGGAGATCGACGCGCTGACCACGATGGGAATCTCGCCGCTGGAATTCCTGGTGTTGCCGCGCGTGCTGGCACTGTTCCTGATGATCCCGCTGCTGTGCGTGTACGCCGATTGCCTGGGAGTGGCGGGCGGAGCGTTTGTCAGCGCGACCATGCTGCACATCTCTCTGCGCACCTATCTGACGGAGACCAAGAATGCGGTCACGCTCACGATGGTCTTCGGCGGCGTATTCAAGGCTGCCGTTTACGGCATAATCATCGCGGTCACCGGATGCCTGCAGGGGTTCCAGTGCGGCGACAGCTCGTCGGCGGTTGGCGACGCGGCGACTGCGGCGGTGGTGACGGGAATCGTCTATGTGATCGTCGCGTGCGGAATCTTCGCCTTCATCTTCAACGCCATCGGAATTTAGAGCGAGAACCAAACGGAACATCCCGGCACGTTGAAAATGGCCATCGCGCATCCATCAACCAAGTCTTCCGACGGGAAACCGGTCTCGATCGTTAGGTTTCCCAAGGACGGCCCGCCGCCGATCACGGTCAATAATCTCACGATGGCGTACGGAACCTTCGTGCTGATGAAAGA
>JBOHWI010000193.1:0-3078 GCA_050736675.1 Binatus sp. (SeqCode) | reverse complement strand
GTCCCAAGTCGAAAGGCCAACCGACGAACTCAGGATCACTTCGTTGACACGGCGCACGCGCCGCGAGCCGGCCAGAAACGCCCACGCGTCGTCACCGAGATTCGGGTCCCAGTAGCGATAGCGGATTCCGCCGCTGCCGCGATCTTCGGCGGGCGCGAGCGTGGGATAGGCGGCGGAGCGCGCCCAGATGCCGGTAATTTTGAAATCAGGATCGGCCGGCAGCGGCTGGACCTCGGTGCGGCCGATATCGGAGTAGCCGGCCAGATGCCCAATCTCGGTCAGTTGCATCAGCGATTGTTGCGCGCCGGGATTTTGCTTCGCCACCTGGCATTCGAAGAAGCGCAAGTCGGCATCGTCGGTCGCGATCGGCCGGAAGTATTGATTCCACATGATCTTGGTCGCGACGTAAGGATCGTTGGGATCGAGCAGCGGGAACGGCTGCCCGGCGACGTAGCCGAGCAGGTCACGATGATCGGCGCCGAGCCGCACCTGCCCCGAGTATTTTTCGGTCGCATCCTGGTATGGCGGCGGCCACAAGATGCGCCCCGGCGCGACGATGTTCATCTCCATGCCGCGCGCGACCGCCATGAAAGTGCCGGGGCTGACCAGCGCACGAGCCTGCTCCGCATTTTTCGCCGTGATGCGGTCGCCGGGCTTGACCTGTGCTTGTGCCGGAGTGGGCTGGAATGTCAGCGCGAAAAAAACTGCGATGACGGACAGCAGGGACGGGACGGTGCGTCCGTTCGGTTTTTTCATATTCGAAGAATCACTTTAACTCCACCGCGACCTGGCGATAGCGTTGCGTTCCGACATTGACGAATCCTCGATAGGTACCTTTCGCGAACCATAGCACGCGCCCCGCCGAAATCGATTCGTCGCGCGAGCGTTCATCGCCGCTATCGCCGCGTTCCACAATCCTCACCGGCCCGCCTTCGGCGACGTACACGGCCGCGTCATGCGACCATCGGCGTACCCCGCTATCCCCGCCCGGCGCCAGCGTCGTCTCGGAGACGCGGACGCGCGCGTTGTCGAGAATCGTGATCGTGCCGGGCTCCGGCTCCTTGCCCGCAACCGCCTCGCATCCGGCGAAACCCAGCTTTTCGCGCCCCGGCTTGGCGGGCCGCTTGAGCTCGAACAGAGCCTCGAAAAATCGCGTGTCGCCCATGTTGTGCGCGCTCTCGATTCCGCCTGCCGGCACGAAGTACGTGGCGCGCGCCTTGACCGGAAACGGCATCATCTTGCGCCCGCCCGGCGACTGCGCGCCGACATTCGCGCCCGACAGGATGAACAGCACGTAGTCCATCGTGTGGTGATGCAGTCCGCAGACCGCGCCGGGTGCCAGGTCCATCTCCCACACCCGCACGTCGTCGTTGTCGAAAATCATGCGCGTCGCGACCGGCCCGTATTCGTTTGTCTGCTCGTTCATGCTTTTACTCCTGCTGGAAACATCCGCGATCCGCGCCGCACGAATCCGCATCGACCGGCCGCCCGTCAGGTCCCACCGGCCGCTGCGTCTTGAGACACGTGTAGCACGCCGTCGAGTCGTCGGGTTTGAAAATGCGCTCGCCGTCGGGCGTGCGGTAGTACGCGGTCTTGGTGCGCAGCAGCGCGCAAAAAGGCGACGGCATGTTATGCGGCCTCCAATCCGGCGGCGTGCATGATAGCGCGGCGCACGATCACCTTCGCGATCACAATCTTGTACGCATTGTCGGACATCGGCTGCGCGTCCTTCAACGCGGCCTCGGCGGCAGCGCGCGCGCGCGACTCGTCGAGCGGCCCGGCCTTGAGCGCGGCTTCCGCTTCAGGCGATCGCCACGGCACTGGAGCCACCGCGCCCATGACAACGCGCGCATCGCGGACAGTCTTCGCGCCGGGGGAGCGATCGAGCGAGACCGCGACACTGACCAGCGGCCAGTCGAAGCTCTGCTTCTCGCGCGCCTCGAGGTAATGGCTGCGTGCGCCCGCCGGCGGCGCGGGCACAATCACTTCGGTGACTATCTCGCCGGGCCTGAGCGAATTTTCGCGCTTCGGATCGATCGTCGGCAGCGTGAAAAATTTTTCGAGCTCTACTGTGCGCTGGCCCGCCGGGCCGACGATCGTCGCGCTAGCGCGCATCGCGATCAGAGCGGGCGCGAGGTTCGACGGATGCACGATGAACGACGGGCCGCCGCCGAGGATCGCGTGGTAGCGATTGAGGCCGCCGATCGAGTAGCACTTGTCGCCGCCCTTCTTCAGGCAATTCACGTCGGGATTGCGAAAATACCAGCACCGGGGGCGCTGCAGGATATTGCCGCCGACCGTGCCGAGGTTGCGAATCTGCGGTGTCGCCGCCTCGCCCGCTGCCTCGGCTATCGCGGTGAACTTCGCGCGAATAGCAGGATGCTCGGCGACCTCGCTCAGCTTCACCGTCGCGCCGAGCCGTAGTTCCCCCGACGAACGCACCTCGATTCCACCCAGTTCCTTCAGCCCCTTGAGATTCACCAGCGCCGCCGGCGTCGAGATATTCTGCTTCGACAGATCGAGCACATCGACACCGCCGGCAAACGCGACGTTGCCGTCCTCGGCAAGCAGCCGCGAAGCGCTGGCAAGATCGGCCGGCGTGATCACTTCGAATCGGTTCACGCGTGTAACGCCCCCAGCGCGGCCAGCACGCGGTCGGGCGTCATGGGCAGCGAGCGCACGGGCACGCCGAGCGCGTCGTACACCGCGCACGCGACGGCGGCCGTGCTCGCGACGTGCGCAACCTCGCCGAGCCCCATCACGCCGGTGTTGGTGATGCCGTTGGCGACTTCGAGGAACGTCACGTCGATTTGCGGGACGTCGAGCGCGCCAAGCAGCTTGTAGTCGTCCATCGTCGGATTCACCATGATGCCGAGCTGCGGATCCATCCGGCGATCCTCGAACAGCGCGTAGCCGATTCCCATCAGGACGCCGCCGTTGACCTGGCTGCGCGCCGTCAGCGGATCGACGATTCGTCCCGCGTCGTGCACCGCGACGACGTGCGTCACGCGCACGATTCCCGTCTCGGTGTCGACTTCGACTTCCGCGAATTGGCATCCCGCCTGGTCGGTGCGAAAG
>JBOHWI010000192.1:0-4512 GCA_050736675.1 Binatus sp. (SeqCode) | reverse complement strand
GTGCGAGCCTGATGGTCGCCGAGCCGGCCGCGTCCGCCGCCGCTGAACTCGCGCGCGACAATCCCGCGCTCGACGTCGGACTGCACGTTGTCGTCTGCCGCGGACGCAGTATTCTCGACGCGTCGCGGCTCGGCGCCGCGGTGCGCCAGTCGGGCGAGTTCATCGACAATCCCGTCGCCGCGGGGATGCGATACTTCTTCGACCGCTCGATGCGCGCCGCGATGACCGACGAACTGCGCGCGCAAGTCGAGCGCCATCTCGAACTCGTCGGCCACCTGAATCATATCGACGGTCATCTGAACTTTCACGTCCATCCGTTGTTCGCCGATATTCTGGTTGACCTCGCCGTCGAATACAAAGTGCCGTGCATCAGGCTGCCGCGCGAACGCGTGATGACGACGATGCGGCTGCGCCGCGACCATGCATCGCGCAAGCTCGTCGAGTCGATCATCTTCCGCACGCTCTCGCGCCGCACGCTCCGTATGATGGCGCAGCGCGGCCTCGTCTCGACCGACGCGCTGTTCGGCCTTCATCAGAGCGGTCATCTGACCGAGGACTACGTTGTCGGCCTGATCGATCGGCTCCGCGACGAGGCGACCGAACTGTATTTTCATCCCGCTGCCGATATCGGCGGCGTCCCGCCTGCGGCCGAGGCGCAAATCGAAGTCGAGATTCTCACCAGCCCGCGCGTGCGCGATGCGATCGATCGAAACGGAATCGAATCGATCACTTTCGCCGACCTTGCGAAGGGCAAGCTGGCCGCTTGAATTCAACTCTGCATCTGGCGTTCGCTGTGATTCGAAGTAAATTCCCGCGCAGGAGACCAAGTTCATGGCGGAGCTAAAGATTCGGCCTGCGGTGCGCGACGACTTGCCGCGCCTCACCGAAATTTACAACTACTACATCATCAACACGCCGATCACGTTCGACCTCGAGCCCGTGACGGTGGAACAGCGCGCGCATTGGTTCGACGAGCATGCCGGGACAAAACGGCATCAGATGTTAGTCGCGGAAGATGCCAGCCGCGTCGCCGGTTACGCGTGCACGGGGCCGTTTCGCAACAAGGCGGCGTACGACACCAGCGTCGAGACCTCGATCTACTGTGCGCACGACGCGATGGGGCGCGGAGTCGGCGCTATGCTGTATCGCGCGCTTTTCGACGCGCTCAGGAACGAGGACATAAACCGCCTGCTGGGAGGAATTACGCTGCCCAACGACGCGTCGATCGCGCTGCATCGAAAATTCGGCTTCACCGACGTTGGCGTCTTCACCGAATGCGGCCGCAAGTTCGGCAAGTACTGGGATGTCGTGTGGATGGAGCGTCCGCTCCGTTTCGCCAGTGAATAAATTGCTCGCGCCCCGACGCCTTTTGAACTAGTCTAAAAATTTCCAACTCGACTGCGTATATAAGGAAGAAGGACCAGATGCGCGACCAGGACGGAGCTCCCCTCGCCGACAACACGCAGGACTATCGCCTGCCGAAAAACGTCACGCCCAAGCGCTACGAAATTCGACTGACGCCCGACCTCAAGGCGTTCACGTTTCAGGGCGAAGTGAATATCGCCGTTGTCGTCAACCAGGCGACTGACGACGTCGTGCTGAACGCGCTCGAATTGGAAGTCGACAAGGCGACGGCGGAGCGCGGCGAAAAATCTCTCGCCGCGAAAGTCGAGTTGGAACCGGCCAAGGAACGCGCCCATCTGCGATTCGCCGAGAAGCTTGCGCCCGGCGAATGGGCGCTCAAGATTGCGTTTCGCGGCGTCTTGAACGACAAGCTGCACGGATTTTATCGCAGCCAGTACCAGGATGCTGCCGGCAAGACTCACGTCGCCGCGACGACGCAGTTCGAATCGACCGACGCGCGCCGCGCGTTTCCGTGCTGGGACGAGCCCGAGCTCAAGGCCGGCTACAAGGTGACGCTGGTCGTCGACGAAAATCTCACGGCCATCTCGAATGGTGGCCAGGAGAGCGAGCGCAAGCTGCCCGGCGGCAAGAAAGAGGTCGTCTTCAAGGAGACGATCGCGATGTCCACCTACCTCGTCGCATTCATCGTCGGCGAGTTCGACGCGACGGCGCCCGTCGATGCGGGCACACCGCTGCGCATCGTGCACGTCCCCGGCAAGGAATCGTTGACCGGTTGGGCGAAGCAGATTGGCGCGTTCTCGCTCAAATATTTCGCCGACTATTACGGCCTCAAATATCCCGGCGACAAGCTCGACCTGATCGCGATTCCCGACTTCGCCTCCGGCGCGATGGAAAACCTCGGCGCGATCACCTTTCGCGAGACCGCGCTGCTCGCCGACGAAAAATCCGCGTCGCGCGCCGAGCTCGAGCGCGTCGCCGACGTAGTCTCGCACGAGAACGCGCACATGTGGTTCGGCGACCTCGTCACCATGCGATGGTGGAACGGGATCGGGCTCAACGAGGCGTTCGCCACCTTCATGGAAATGCTCGCGGTCGATGCGTGGAAGCCCGAGTGGAAGCGATGGGAGAGCTTCAGCGTCTCGCGCGCCGCCGCGATGGCGATCGACGGCCTGCGCAGCACCCGTCCGATCGAGTACACCGTGCGCAGTCCCGAGGACTGCCGCGCGATGTTCGACATCCTGACCTACGAGAAGGGCGCGGCGGTGCTGCGGATGCTCGAGCAGTTTCTAGGTGCCGGCGTTTTCCGCGACGGCATCCGCCGCTACCTGAAAAAACATCAATTCAACAACACCGAGACCGGCGACCTGTGGGACGCACTCGAGTCGGCGTCGCGCGAGCCCGTGCGCAAGATGATGGACTCGTGGATTTTCCAGCCCGGCTTCCCGATCATCGACGCGGCGCCCACCGCCGATCGCCGTGGGCTGAGGCTTTCGCAGCGCCGCTTTTTCTATCTCGCCGAAGACAACACGCAGCTTTGGCATGTGCCCGTGATGGTTCGCGCGAAGACCGACAAGGGCGTCGCGACTCGCAAGGTTCTGCTCACCGCAAAAGAGACGACGGTCGAGTTGCCGGGCAAATTCGAATGGGCGCTGTTGAATGAAGGTGGGCACGGCTTCTATCGGGTGCATTACGCGCCGGTGCTACTCGAGGCAATCACGGACAATCTCGGTGCGCTCCAGCCGATCGAGCGCTTCGGCCTCGTCAGCGACACCTGGGCTGCGACCGTCGCGGGGCTTGGCCCGCTGAGCGAGTTCCTCAAGATGGCGCGGCTGTTCACCGGCGAGACTGACATCAACGTCTGGCGCGCATTGATTGGCGCATTCGCATATCTCGACATGATCGCGTCCGACGCCGACCGGCCCGCGCTCGCCGCGACCGTGCGCGAGATCGTCGGCCCCGCCGCCGCGCGTCTCGGCTGGGAGCCAAAGTCCGGCGAGAGCGAACTGGTTCGCCAGTTGCGAGGCACGCTGATCAACACGCTCGGCACGCTCGGCAACGATCACGAAGTGCAGAAGCGCGCGCGCGATCTGTATGCGCGCTTCGAGGACAATCCCGAGTCCGCGGATCGCGATCTGATGCCCGCGCTGGTGAATATCCTCGCGCACTCGGGCGACGCCGCGCGCTACGAGGAGTTCAAGACAAAATTCAAAGCGCCGCGCACGCCGCAGGAAGAGCAGCGCTTCCTGTTTGCGCTCGCGAATTTTCGCGATCGCGATCTCCTGAAACGCACCATGGAGATGACGCTCGACGGCCAGGTGCGCACGCAGAATTCGCCGTACCTGATGCATTCGCTGCTGCTCAACCCCGCCTGCCGCTACCAGGCGTGGGATTTTGCGCGCGCGCATTGGGACGAGATGATTCAGAAATATCCCGACAACGCGCTGCCGCGAATGTGCGAGGCTGTCGTCGCGCTGCTCGATCGCGAGGACGAGGTGAAAAAGTTCTTCGTCGAGCATCGCGTGCGTCTCGGCGGCAAAATAATCGATCAGCACCTCGAACGCCTCAGCGTCGCGGTAGGATTCCGCCAACGCGAGAGCAATAATCTGCAAGCCACGCTCAAAGGTTGAACGGGAGGGAAGATGCGATGACAACCGAAACCAAGCCTGCCGCCGCAACGATCGTCTACGAGGACAAGCCGCTGCACTTCGAGCGCGCGCTCGAGGACTTGAACGCATTGTGGCTCGACGCAGCGGAGTTGAGACCGCTCGCGGGATGGGAGCTCAAACCCGAGGGCATCTGCCGCGGCGATTTGTGCGTGCCGATTCCGCCGGCTCGCGAGAGCGAATTCGCGACGAAGCGCGACGGCACGTCGTGGCTCAACTTCACCGCGCTCTCCGATCAAATGGGCAAGCCGTGGGCAGGCGACTCGAAGAATCGCGTTTGGTACTTCGGCGCCGAGGCGGCAGATCGCGGCAGCGCGTTGCAGTCGCTGCAGGCGCCCGATTTCGCGCTGCCCGATCTCGACGGCAAACTGCATCGCCTGTCGGACTATCGCGGGCGCAAAGTCTTCCTGCTCGCGTGGGCCTCGTGGTGAGGATGCTCCCTTGACCTGCCCGGGTGGCAGGCGCTGTACGAAGAACTCAAAGA
>JBOHWI010000191.1:0-3363 GCA_050736675.1 Binatus sp. (SeqCode) | reverse complement strand
GCTACCCAACGAGCGCAAGGAGACTACCACCGCCTTCCTTGCCCGCGCACTCGATCACTTCCAGGCGCCCGGCGTCGCGGTCGCGCGCATCATGACCGACAACGGCTCGGCCTACCGTTCTTACCTTATTGCCTCCATAGAGGATCAGCAGCGTCTGTGCTGCGAGAATCGCGCCGCTTGCCGCTGCGGGCAACGCCCCCACTGCGCATCGGCGGCCGCACTCCTATCTCTGGCCTGCCGAGGGACAACCAGTTGCAACTCCACAGCCAGGTTAGCCTGCATCGATCGCGGCGCGCTGTTCTTTGTCGCAGAATCGAACATCAGCCTGGCAATTTGAATCGGCATACTACCGCGCGCTGACTTGCTCCTTTCTTTAGACGGGCGAAGGACCAAGAGCAGAATCAGGAATCGAATCGGTTCAGGCGGCTGGAGACCGGATCGAGGACCGAGAAATTGTTCGTGCGCGTCGGGCGGTGGCCGAGAAGATGCTCGTTGCGATCGAGAAATTCGTTCAGCGCTTTCTTGACGTAGTAATTCCTCTTGTGCCCGGTTTCGAGCGCGAGGTTCTCAAGGCGCCGCTTCGCTTCCTTCTTTGTCATCTGGGCGGCGATGATAGTGCGGAGAAGTTCGCGTGCGAAGTTCTGCAAGGCCCCTTCGGTGGATAAACCGACCGATCTGTGGATAAAAGAAGTGATCAGAACAAGGAGCAAGCATCGACGATGAAATGGCCGGCGGGATTTCAACCTGACAACTCATCGGTGTACGCACGCAACGAGATTGCGATTGCGGCGCCGCCGGAGCGCATCTGGCGATGGCTGATTCGGGCTGCCAAGTGGCCTGAGTGGTACAGCAACTGCGCCTACGTGAATTTTCTTCGAGGCAATGCGCCTGACCTTGCGCCTGACACTGAATTCAAGTGGAAGACGTTTGGCGCCACTGTCACCAGCCGCGTGATCACGTTCGAACCGTCGCACGAACTTGGATGGGATGCTCGCGGCGTGCTGCGCGCCTATCACGGCTGGGTTATCGAGCCGGATGGCCGCGGCGG
The DNA here is from genome assembly GCA_050736675.1 of Binatus sp. (SeqCode). GTDB lineage: Bacteria > Desulfobacterota > Binatia > Binatales > Binataceae > Binatus. Next base: position 2,315 of record JBOHWI010000191.1, on the reverse strand, counting down.
ATGCCGCGTCATCACCGAGGAGTGCCAGAACGGCATCGTGCCGAAGCTCGCGTCATGGTATCTGCGCCCGATGCTCGAGCGTGGGCATCAGAATTGGGTCGAGAGCCTCAAGCGCGTCGCCGAAGGGGGCGCCCCGTCGTAGCTAATTATCAGGGGTCCGCGAGGATCACTTCGAACGCGGCGGTGTTGTCGCGGATCATTCCCATCGACATCAGGAATTGTCCCAGCCGCAGCATTGGCGCGACGTACCAGTACTTGCGCTCGACCAGGCGGTTCACCTTTGCACGTTCCTGCGTGTCCGTAATCGCGCGCACGTCGCCGTTGAAGACTTCGTCGCCGATGCGAAGTGAAATAGCGGGTTTCACCTTGACATTGCGCACCCAGCTGCGCGCAGCATTCGCGGAAACCAGGTAGAGCCCGTCATCATCTACGAGGTACCAGATAGTCACTTCGTAGGGGCGGCCGCTTTTGCGTCCATAGTGAGTAAGACGTAGCGTCTGCCGGTCACCGGCCTTTCGCAACCGTTCGAAGGATTTCGATGCCATCGTCGTACACCTCGGCGCGACTTAGTATTCGCGCGCCCGGCTACTGAGTAATGGTTTCCATCACGCGGCCGCTCGCGCCGTCTACGATATTGACTTCCACCGGCGCCGAAATGTTGTTGTCTTTCTTGGCGCTGTCGATTCCAGCCTTGAGGTCGGTCAGGAACTTGGTTTTCGCAAACGGCGGCATCTGATCCATCGGAAAGTTGTTCATCAGAACTTTGGCCTTGAGCTTGTCGGGCCACTGGACGGAGCCGACCTTCGGTCCCGCGATCGGCAGGCCCTTCACCATCTGCTCGATAGCGCCGTGAAAATCTTTCGCGCCGGCGGTTGCTGCTGCCGCAGGCGACGCGGACGTTTTCGCCCCAATCGAGGCTGACGGCGCAGGCGAACCGGTCGCAGCGCTCTGCGCCGTGGCCGGGGTCGCCGCGGACGCGGCCTGCATCGACGCGCTCGGAGCCGGCGTGCCGTTCAGCTTTGCGATAACCGCGTTAACCTGGCCGCGTGCCGTGTCGTCCGGCGCGAGCGCCAGTGCCTGCTTGAGCGCGGCCGCCGCGTCATCGGGTTTGTTCTCCTGCGCGTAGGCGATGCCCATGTTGTAGTACGCCTGGAAAAAGTCGCGTTTGGCCGCGATTGCCTTCTTGTACTGCACGACCGCCTGATCGGCGTTGCCCGTGTAGAGGTACATCGTGCCCAGGTCGGTGCGGACTTCCGGATCGTCCGGTTTCTTTTTCAGGTAATGCTCATAGGCGGCGATCGCCTCGTCGTAAAGCTGCTTGTCGTAGTCGATATCGCCGATGCCGCGCAGCGCGTCGAGGTTGTCGGGCTCCAACTTCAACACGTGGGCGTAAGCTTCCTGGGCCTTGCCGTAGTAAGTTTGATCGAACATCGCCGCGCGCATCGAGACCGCGCCGAACTTGTTCCATGCCGCGACGTCCTTGGGTTTTGCGAGCGCCTCTTTTTCGATCTTATCGATAAACGAGCGAGCCTCAGTCGGCAGCTCGATCGTGGGATGTCCCGGCGGCAGACCGCCGTTCTGACTTCCACCCGCCACCGGATTTGCGGTTACATTTTGCTGCGCCGCGGGCGCATTGGACGCGGCAGCGGCCGGAATTGAGGCGGGAGCACTGGCATTTGTTGGGTTGGCGACCGGCGGCGCGGTGGCGACCTGTTCGCGCACTACTTCCGGAGTCCGCACATATATCCACGCGGCCGCGGCGAGACACACCAACGCCAGCGTGACGAAGACCGACACGAACGCCGTCGTAATCGTTGTGCCGCGTCCGCGGGCCGCGCCGCCGCCGGTCGCTTCGCCCGCGCCCGACGCCTGAGCCGCCAGCACGCTGCCGCATTCCACGCAGAATTTCGCTCCGGCCATCAGCGGCGCGCCGCAATGCGGACAAAATCGCATGAGCAAATTCCTACATGACCGCTTGATCCCAGCGCAACACGTGCCGGATTCTGGTTCCCGCGCTTGCGGCGCGTGTTGTATAGTCCCGGCGAAGTCTCATTTTTTCGAGGTACCCAATCATGCAGCTCTACGATTCATTTGGACCCAATCCGCGCGCGACGCGCATGTTCCTGGCGGAGAAGGGAATTTCGATTCCGACCAGGAATGTGGATCTGATGGCGGCGGAAAATCGCAAGCCGCCCTACACCGATCGCAATCCCGGCGGACAACTGCCGGCGCTCGAGCTCGACAACGGCAAGTGCATCGGCGAGACGGTCGCGATTTGGGAATACCTCGAGGAGAAGCATCCGACGCCCGCGCTG
>JBOHWI010000190.1:0-2966 GCA_050736675.1 Binatus sp. (SeqCode) | reverse complement strand
CTTACGATCTCCGCGATCCGGTTCGGAGAAATACCGACCGCTTTCGCGAGCTGGTTCTGCGACAACCCGTACTCAACCAAAAATTCCTCTTTCAGCATCTCACCGGGAGTTACTGCCGCAAATTCATCCTTCACCGAAACTCTCCTAGTGGTAATCAACGATTTTAACCTCGTGCGCCTCACCATCGCGCCACTTGAAAATCACGCGCCATCGCTCGTTCACCCGGATCGAATGGAAGTCCTTCAGGTCACCTCTCAACTTTTCGAGCCGGTTCGAGGGTGGCACACTTAAATCCTCCAGCCGATTGGCAGCATTAAGCGCCTCTAATCTGCGCTTTGCACGACGGGCCACGCCCTGAAATTGGCGCACAAAGCGATCGGCGAACAACGCCTCCGTCCGCCTGTCGCCGAACGAACGAATCACAACGAAACATTATACCGTATACCGGTATACGGGCAAGCGGGGCTCTTTTAAGGCCCGGTGTCCGTTCGCTCCTCGCCTCACTCTCACCTTTCGAGTGGTTGACGGCGCGCTCGCGACGTAGTTCCTTCATTGCGTGATCGAAACCTTTAAGCGCAGCGGCGGACCGATCGCGATTGCCGTGACGTGTCTGTTGGCTTGCTCTGCGATTTCCCGCCCCACCTGGTCAGCCTCTGCGGCGGCGACATCGAACGTCCTTCCCGCTGGGGCCAAGGGCGTGACCAAGGCGCCCCCTCCTCAGCCGATCAATTGGGACAAGGTCACGCAGGAAGCGACCGACCTGCTGTCGAAGTACATTCAAATCGATACGACCAATCCACCGGGCAACGAGCTCGGCGCGGCGCGGATGCTAAAGGAGAAGTTCCTCACCGACGGAATTCCGGCCACCACCTGGGAGCCGCAGCATGGTCGCGGAATTGTCGCCGCCCGCATGCGCGGGATCGGCAAACATAACAAGGCGATCATACTGCTGAGCCACATGGACGTGGTGCCCGCCAATCCCAAGGAATGGGAGGTGCCGCCGTTCTCGGGCGCTGTCAAGAACGGGGAAATCTGGGGACGCGGCTCGATCGACGACAAAGGCCCGGGCGTCATCGAGCTGATGGCGATGCTCGCGATTAAGCGCGCGGGTATCTTGCTCGATCGCGACGTGCTGTTTGTCGCTACCGGCGACGAAGAAGAAGGCGGCCGCGACGGCGCAGGATGGTTCGTCGATCACGAGAGCGACGTCTTCTCCGATGCCGGCTATTTGATCAACGAAGGCGGCGGCATTCGCGGGCTGGCCGGCAACAAGCGCAAGGTTTACGTCGTGTCGGTCACCGAAAAGACGCCGCTCTGGCTGCGCCTCACCGCCAGCGGCCCTGCCGGACACGCCTCCGATCCGCCCGCCGAGACCGCGGTCGCGCGGCTGGTGCGCGCGCTGGATAAATTGAGCGAGTACAAGACGCCGATCCACGTCGTCGGCCCCGTGCAGGACTACTATCATACGATGGCCCTGCTCGAGCACGGTTCCAAACAGCGCCTCGATCTCGCCGCCGCGCTCAAGGATCCGGCTTATCTCAAGCAATTCCTCGCCGAACCCGGTCAGAACGCGCGCGTGCGTGACACGATCACGCCGACAGTGCTGTCCGCGAGCAGGAAGACCAACGTGATCTCCGAGACCGCGTACGCCGAAGTCGATTGCCGGCTGCTGCCCGGCAGCGATCCGAAGAAGGTCATGAACGATATCAAGAAAGCGATCGGCGACGATTCGATTAAGATCGACGTCATCCTGAACTTTCCGCCGATCTCGTCGCCGTCGCGCTCGCCCCTGATGACTGCGATTGAGACGCTGGCCAGAGTCCACGACAAGGCCAGCGTCGTGCCTTCGATGATCATTGGATTCACCGACAGCCACTACTTCCGCCAGAAGAAAGTCGTCTCGTACGGTTTCATTCCGGTCGAAGTTCAAGCCGCCGAGTCAAAGGGCATTCACGGCATCAACGAGCGGATCGGCGTTAAGGAACTCGCCGACGGAATTCGGCGGATGGTGGAGTTGCTTAAGATTTTCGGAGGCCAGAATTAGGTGATGCGATGATCCGGGGCGGAGTTGGCTACTCGACCGCGCTCAATCCCCGCAGCGCCGCCGCCGAGGCTACGGCCGCCGCACTCGCCCAGGCGGGGATTAGCCGCGCCACGGCTGCGCTCTGCTTCGCGACTCCTGCGTACGGCGCGGCGTATCCGATGATCCTGCGCGCGGTGGCTTCCGAAGCGCATACGCCCGAAGTCGCCGGATGCTCGAGCATGGGCGTCATCGCCGGCGAAACCGAAATCGAATCCGGCCATGCACTCGCCGTGCTGGTATTTGGCGGCAACGAAGAAGAGATTCAGGCAACGCGATTCTTCGTGCCCACCCTTCGCGGCCGCGCCGCGGGCGTAGCGGCTGAGGTTGCGGCCGCGGTGCGATCGAAGCTCGGCAAATCGAACCTGCTGCTTCTGTTTGCCGATACCTACAACTTCGAAGCCGAGGCGACGCTCGACGCTCTCGGCAAGCAACTGCCCGGCGTCGCTATTGCCGGCGGCGGTGCGAGCGAGGACGGCTCGATTGGCGAGACGTTCGTTTTCTGTGGCGACACGGTCAGCTCGAACGCGGTCGCCGGGATGCTGCTCGGTGGAGACTTTGAGCTGACGATGGCGAACTCGATCGCATGCGGCCTTATCGGCACGGCGCATCGCGTGACGGCCGCGCGCGACAACGTCGTCATCGAGCTCGACGGCCGTCCGGCTTACGAAGTCTTCGCCGCAGCCGCCGGTCCTTTGGCCGTCGATCTGCGGCGGGCACTGGCCTACGTCTTCGTCGCGATTCCGGCTTACGAGAACGCGGATCGGATCGAGCGCGGGCAATTCGTCGTGCGCAATATCGTCGGCGCCAGCGAAGAGCACGGCGTAATCGCCGTCGCTTTCCAGCCCAAGGTGGGCGATACCGTCGGCTTCGTGCTGCGCGACGC
>JBOHWI010000189.1:0-13496 GCA_050736675.1 Binatus sp. (SeqCode) | reverse complement strand
GTTCGACTTTGGTGTTCGGCTCGACGGTGACGTGGAGCACGCGGACTCGATCGTTGTTCAATTCGACTTTGAAGTGCGTAGGATCGGTCGTGGCGGGATCCTGCGCGCCGCACGGCGCGGCGCATAGCGCGAGCATCGCCACGGCTCCCGCAATTAACGCGACAGCTTTCATCGTCTTCTCCTTGAGATCGTATTGACAGCACGAACGATTAGCACAACCTGGCGGTGCCTGTTCAATCGGATGTACGCTCGGCTTTCGGCAACTCGGGCCGGCCGCTATTCTCTTTGCACATGGAAACGAGCAAGCCCCCTGACGTCGGCAATACCGCACCGGAGTTCTCGCTCTCCGACTCGACCGGCGTGATGCGCCGCCTCGACGACTTGGTCGCCGGCGGAATGTGCGTAGTCGTTTTCTACCGTGGACACTGGTGACCTTTCTGCCTCCGCCAGTTGGCGGACTACTCGAAGCATTTCGAAGATTTTCGCGCGGCCGGCGCCGAGCTGGTCGCAATCTCTGTCGATGACGCCGCGCGCGCGGAGCCGGTCCGCCAGGAGCTGGGCATCAAATTTCCGCTGCTGTGCGACACGCGTCGCGAAGTCGTCAAAACGTACGGCCTGTTCAACGCGCGTGAGAACGGCGGAATCGCGTTTCCTGCGTCGTTCGTGATCGATCGCGAGCGCGTCGTGCAATTTCGCGCGCTGGAACAGGTCGCGTCGCGCGTCAACGTGGAGCAATTGCTCGCACTGGTGCGTGAGCTTAGCAGGGGCGGCGTAGCGACGACGCAGCCGCGCAAGCGTGGCGTCTTCCCTGGATTAATGTTCGTCCGCGCGACGATGAACGCGCTGCGGCACGGCGTTCGTTCGCCGAATAAATAAAATCATCTTTCCATCGCGGCGCTGCCAGCCTATGATTCAGCGCGCGGGCTTCCATGAAACGTCGATTTGTTCTTGTGCTCCTTGCGGTCGCGCTCGAGGCATGCGCGGGCGGCGGAGTTTCTGAGGCGCCGCCGGTGTTCCTGACGAATCCGGCAGGGAACAGCGTCGAAGCGCTGGCGATGACCACGCCGCGCGCCAACGCGGCCGCGATTCGGCTGCGCGACGGCCGCGTGCTGATTTGCGGCGGCACCGCGACGGGAGAAGTCGGGGGAGTGCTCTCAAGCGCCGAGCTTTATGATCCTGCCGCGCGCACCTTCACCCCAACCGGCGCGATGACCGTTCCGCGCGCGGGGCAGACGATCACGATGCTTGGCGACGGAAGCGTCCTGCTCACGGGCGGCGTACGGAACGCCGGCTTCCGCTCGCAGCTCGCCAGTGCGGAGATTTACGATCCGGCCGCCGGCACTTTCAGCGCGACCGGGTCGATGACGACGCCGCGCGAAGGTCATACCGCGACTATGCTTCGCAACGGCCGCGTGCTGATCGTAGGCGGCAGCGACAACGGCATCCACACGTTGGGTTCGGCCGAGATTTATGATCCTTCGAGCGGTTCTTTCAGCCGCACCGGCCATCTGCGTCAGCCGCGCGTCGCGCACGTCGCCGCGCGGCTCGGCACCGGTAAGGTTTTGATCGCGGGCGGCGGGCGCGGTGGCATGCCGGGCGGCTACATCTCGTACGACACCGCGGAAATGTACGATCCCGCTACGAGCAGCTTCACCGCGATGCGCGCGCACATGAAGAGCGATCGCGTCGGCGCAGCCGCGGTCAAGCTGAACGACGGGCGCGTGCTGATCGTCGGCGGCAAGAGCGGTAAAGTCCTCACTGGCCGCGTCAACCTGGTCTCAATGGCACCGCTCAACACCGCGGAAATCTACGATCCCGAGTCCGGCTCGTTTATCAGAACCGGCGACATGAGCGCGCCGCATTACCTGCCGACTGCGACGATGCTTGACAACGGCAACGTGCTCGTCGTCGGCGGATGGACGATCAAGGGACCGATCGTGGTGGGGATGCGCGACGCGGAAGTCTATCGGCCCGAGACCAACCTTTTTTCGCACGTGGGCAGCACCAATGTCGCGCGGCTGACGAATACCGCGACGCTGCTGACTGACGGCGAGGTGCTAATCGCCGGTGGCGTCGCCGACAAAGCGCTGATAACCGCGGCCGTCGAATTCTATTCTCCGCGGCAGCATCGGTTTCTAATGCTCCCTGAATCCAACCCCGCTACTGAACCTCTGACTACCGAGTAAATGAAAGACTCGGTGACAAAGTCATTGCCCGCGTTTGAGCTGCGCGACGCGCGCGGAAGTGCGCGCCCGTTCCCGTCCGCACGGGCGGCACTGCTTTGCTTCGTCAAGGAAGATTGCCCGACCTGCGGCCTCACGATACCGCTGATCGAGGCCGCGCATCGCGCCTTCGGTACGTCGGTCGATGTGTGGGCGATCGGCCAGGACGCCGAGGGCAACGCGAAACTGGTCGAGCGATATGCGCTGACGGCTCCAATGCTCGACGACTCGGCGCTCAAGGTCTCATTCGACTATGGCCTCGACACGGTGCCGACGATAATCCTTGCCGACGCCGACCGAGGCGAACAGCGCCGCTTCGTCGGATTCGGGCGCGACGATTGGCGCGACATGTTCGCTGAGTTGTCGCGGCAGTCGGGCGTGCGGTCACCGGTCATCGATTGGAATTCATATCCGGAGTCGAGGCCGGGATGCGGCTCCAAGTCAGTCGAACCGGGAGTCGCGGAACGCCTCGAAGCGAATGCGCGCGGCGACAAGATGACCGCGCGTCGAATCGAGCTGGGCGACGCCGAGGACGTATTCGAGTTCATGTTCGAGCGCGGCCTGACCGATGGCCTGCCGGTGGTGCCGCCGACGCCGGAGCGCGTGATGCGGATGCTGACGGGAACGCGGCGCGACCCGCGCGAGGTGATCGCGATTGTGCCGCCCAACCTCGCGCCCGTGACGGTCGAGAAAGTCGCGGTCAACGCGGTGATGGCCGGATGCCGCCCCGAGTATCTGCCGGTCGTGATCGCGGCGCTCGAAGCGGTGTGCACCGACACCTTCAACATCCACGGCATCATGTCCACGACGTGGGGCGCGACGCCGGTGATCGTGGTCAACGGGCCGATTCGCCGGCGCCTCGACATGAACATGGGCATGATGGCGCTCGGTTACGGCACGCGCTCCAATGCGACTATCGGGCGCGCGCTGAAACTCGTGCTGCGCAACGTCGGCGGCGCGCGGCCGGGCGAGATCGAGCGCGCGACGCTCGGCGCTCCCGGCAAGTTCACGACCTGCTTCGCCGAGTGGGAGGAGCGCAGTCCGTGGGAGCCGCTGCACGTCGAGCGCGGCTTCGGCAAAGACGAAAACGTCGTGACAGTGTTCGGGCTTGAGGCGGGCTCGCGACAGATTGCGGACCAGACTTCAACCACGGCGCGCGCGCTGGCCGGCAGCCTCGGCATGGGGCTCGAAGCATGCTGGCATCCCAAGCAGCACAACGCCGGCGAGATTCTGCTGGTCATTTCGCCCGAGCATGCCGACACACTCGCGCACGAGAAATGGAGCAAGGCGCAGGTTCGCGCGCGAATCCAGGAAGTGACCTCGCGGCCGCTGCGTGAGCTGGTTCGCGACGACGAGAGCGGCGAGGGGATTCCCCTGAGCGCGCTCAACAATCCGACCAAAGAAGAACTTGCGCGGAAGATTGCGAAGTTTCGCCGGCCGGAGGATATCAATATCATCGTGGCCGGCGGCAGCGCCGGAAAATTCTCGGCAGTGTTCGCCGGATGGGTCTCAGGTCCGATGGGATCGTCCAGCATCAGCCGCCGGATCGAGGAGGCAACGAAAACATGAGACAGGTGATTATCGACCCGACCGACGAGCGCGTGCCGATTCGACGCACGCTGGCTGCGCGTTCGGATACGATCGTCGGGCGCGTCGCGCTGCTCGACATTGCCAAGCCGCGCGGCATCGTGCTGATCGACCGCCTCGCCGAGCATTTACAGGACCGCTTGCCCGGCATCGAGATCAAGCGCTTTCGCAAACCAACCTTCACCAAGCCGGCGCCCGACGAGTTGCACCGCCGGATCGCGCAGGAGAGCGACTTCGTTATCGAAGCGCTAGCCGATTGAGGGTCGTGCACGACGTGCAGTGTGCACGACTCCGTATGGTTCGAGACGAATAAGAGGCCTTCGGTCGTAATCGCGTCCAGCGAGTTCGAGGACGCGGCGCAGAGACAGGCCGATGCGCTTGGCTTGCCGGAAGTGCGCCGAGTTTTCGTGCCGCATCCGATTCAGGACGCGACCGACCAGCAGATGCGCGCGAAGGCCGACGCGATCGTCAATGACGTGATCGCGGCGCTCAAAAAGTAGTTATCTGATTAGCGTCGAAGTCGACTCGGCTACGTCGGTGATCATTCTTCCGGTCGCGGAGAATGTCCCGGCCGTCGGGTCGTAGAGGTCGGCCCAGTTCGATCTGCCCCCGGCGATCAGCGCGCTGCCGTTCTCGAGCACGGTCGCAGTCGCCCCGGCATGAACGTTGTGCATCGAGCCGGTGGCGGCAAAAGAAGCGTGCGCAGGATCGAAAAGCTCGGCACTCAGCAGGAAATCCGTGTCGCTGCTCTGACCGCCTGCAATCAGTACCTTGCCGTTGGCCAGCAACACCGCCGCTTGCAGCGTGCGCGCACTGGTCATCGCGGCTACCGGCGAAAACGTTGCTGTCTGTGGATTGAAAACTTCGGCGCTGTCGCTGGGAGCGCTCACGTCTCCACCGCCTGCGACAAGCACACTTCCGGCCAGAGCCCCTGAAACAACGCTCGGCGAAAGCCAGGTGGCGCTGTGACCTTCGCGTGCCGTACTCATTCTGCCGGTCGCAGTGAATTGTCCCGTAACTGGATCGTAGAGTTCGGCCGAGGCGACATCGCCGCCGCTCTCGTCACTGGCGCCGCCCGCGATCAGCACATCCCCCGCCAGCGGACCGCTCGCAATCAACGTCGCCGAATGGCGCGCGCGCGACGACTTCATCGCACCGGTCGCGGTGAACTTGCCGGTGGCAGGGTCGTATAGTTCCGCGCTCCTGAGAGTGGCGCCGAGCGAGCCTGAGGCCGTGTCGCCGCCCGCGAGCAGCACCTTGCCATCGGCCGGGCAGTTGCATCCGGAAATTAGCGTAGCAGTATGATCCGCACGCGCCGCATTCATCTTGGAGCCAATGGCGGAAAATTTTCCGCTGGCCGGGTCGTACATTTCAGCCGATGACAGTGCACGGCCCGAGGCGCTTTCGCCGCCGGCAATCAAAATCTTGCCGCCAGGCAACACTGTGGCTGTATGATCGGTGCGGGCATCCTTCATCGATGAAGCTGCCGCAAACACGTTTTTGGCCGGGTCGAAAAGCTCCGCGCTCGAGAGCGCAAATTGCCCGCCTCCTTGCCCGCCGGCCAGCAACACGAACCCCGAACGCGGCGCTACGTTGGGTTGACCTGCGGGCGGAGAGCGGCCGCCAGGGTTGGGGATAACCGGAGGATTGCTTCCCTGAGAATTCGACGGCGTTCCTCCCGTCGGGGAAGTGAGCGGCGACGAGATGCCGCCGACTGCGTTCATCGCAATCAACCCTGGCGCCTGGTTGTTGGGGCCGGGCGCACCACCACCCTGATCGCTCCACACGCCGGATGGCGGTGAACCGGAATTTTCGGGCGGCAAATCCGGAACCATCATGACCACCGTCATATTCCTGGGTTTCTTTTTCGCCGATGTCGTGCCGGAACCGTTCTGTTGAGGCAGAGCGCTTGCGAGTGCCGAGTGACGCGCGAGAGTTGCGGCGTGGGCCGTTCCCAAAGCCGATGTCGCGCCGCCGTCGGAGTGCATCGGCGCGGACGTCATCGAACCGAAATGAGGACGAGAAACCGTGCCGCGATCGAGTGCGATCAACGCGGCCACGACGCTCGCGGCGATCACTCCGCCGGCAAGCAAGGCATCGCGCATCAGCGGTCGATCTCTCAGTCCAGCCATCGCAGCAATCCCCTCGCGTGCGATTCCACAATGCGAATGTCCGGATAGTAGTACGATTCCCAGCTATGCGGAAGTGAGGAGGGAGGCGGAGGGCCGCCTCAGTTTTGCGGGCGTTTTCGCTTTGGCGAATATCCGGAGACTGTTTATTTGACCGCGCTTGCGTGATGAAATCTGTGGCTGTATCCGAGGCGCGCCCCGGAGTGTAACTAGCTTGGAATCGGAGAATATTCGGCGGCATCAGGAGATCGAATCGCGAGGGGCCGCGTTGGCCGCGCGTGCGGTCGTGCTCGATCCGCCGCCGGCGCGCATCCTGGTCAAGGAAGTTAACTGGCTCGGCGATGTCGTGATGAGTCTGCCGGCGCTGCGGGCGATTCGGCGCACCTGGCCGCGCGCGCATCTCGCCGTGCTGGTCAAGAGGGAGCTGGCGAGCTTCTTTGACGGCGCGCGCTGGATCGACGAAGTGATTCCGTACTCGGTTGGGCGCGGTCTTTCGGGGTTTTTCGATCGGCGGAGAATTGTCGGAGAACTCCGCACGCGGCGCTTCGACCTCGGCGTGTTGTTCCCGAACAGTTTCGAGTCGGCGTTGTGGATCGCGATGGCGGGAATCAAGCGGCGCGCCGGGTTCGTCGCCGACGCGCGCGGCGCGATGCTGACGCTGAAAGCGACACCGCCGCCCGAGGCGCTCACCGATCATCAGGTGAACTATTGGCTGGCGATGATCCGCGCGACAGGCGTTGCTGACGGTCGCGCCGATGACTTCGCAATCGACGTGCACGAACCGTCTCGGGAGCGGATGCGCGGATGGCTCGCGGCGAATCGCAAGCGTTCGGGGCGTCCGGTCTTTGCGATCGCGCCGGCCGCTGCGTTCGGGCCGGCGAAGGAATGGCCGGCGGAGAACTACGGGGCGCTGATCGATTTGATCGCGCAGCGCGAGGACGCGGAGGTCGTGCTGGTTGGAGCGCCGTCGGAGCGGGCGAAGTGCGAGGAAGTCGCCTCGGCAAGCAAGTCGGGCGCAATGATCGCAGCCGGACATACCAATATCGGGGAGTTGATCGCGTTGCTGTCGCTGTGCGACGGGTTTATCGGGAACGACTCGGGCTGCATGCATCTGGCGGGAGCGATCGGAATCCCGACCGTCGCGATTTTCGGATCGACCAATCCGAATCGGACCGGGCCGCTGGGGCCGAAGACGCGCGTGATTTACCGCAAGCTCGAATGCAGCCCGTGCCTGGCGCGCACCTGCCGCTTTGGGCATTACAACTGCCTGACGCAAATCGAGGCGGCGGAGCCGGCCGACGCGATGTCCGCGATGCGCGCGCCACGATGAATCCAAGAGATCGAAAAAACTTTCGCCGGCGGAAACCAGGACATTAGAAAGATGACACTCAAGGAACTCGCATCGAAGCTGGGACTCGAAATCCGTGGCGACGGCAGTGTGGAGATATTCGCGCCGGCGCCAATCGAGGCGGCCGGCCCCGGCATGATCGTTTTCGTCGCCGGCGCGAAGTACGCATCCGCGCTGCAGTCCAGCGTCGCAGCCGCCATCACGACGGTCGAGCTGGCGGCAGGCGCGAAGTGCGCGACACTTATCAGCGCGAATCCGTACGCGGACTTCGCACGCGTGCTCGAGATTTTTTTCCCGCCGTACCGGCCTGCGCCGGGGATCGATCCGCGGGCTTCAGTCGCTCCTGACGCGACGATTGGCGCGAACGCGTCGATCGGCGCGTCGGCCGTGATCGGCGCCGGGGTGACGCTCGGGCGCGACGCGGTGATTCATCCGAACGTGACGATTTACCCGGGCGTGCGCATCGGCGATCGCTTCACCGCGCATAGCGGCGTATCGATTCGCGAAGGCACTGTGATTGGAAATGGCGTGACGCTTTTGAACGGCGCGGTAATCGGCGCCGACGGCTTCGGCTTCGTCGAGCAAAAGGGCGACTTGATCAAAATTCCACAAGTCGGCAGCGTTATAATAGAGGATGACGTGGAGATCGGCGCGAATTCCACGGTCGATCGAGCGATGATGGGCGCGACCATTCTGCATCGCGGCGTCAAGCTCGACGACCAGGTGCATATCGGGCACAACTGCGAAATCGGCGAGTATTCGCGATTTTCGGGACACACCGGTATTTCCGGCTCGACCCGAATCGGCAAATGGTGCCTGTTCGGCGGACAGGTCGGATGCGCCGATCACGTGACCATCGGCGATCGGGTCATGGTCGTGGCCAAGGCCGGCATCCACAACGACTTAAAGGACGACGCCATCGTGTCGGGCATCCCGGCGGTGGACGTGCGCAAGTTCCGCCGCTACGCCGTGGTGCTGACGCGCCTGCCCGAAATAATTCGGCGCGTGCGCGCGCTGGAGAATCGCGTCCGCATCGACAGCAACGAGTCGTGAATGTGCCGGCTACCTTGGTGACACAAGCAAAGGATGAAGCGCAGATATTGCGCCTGGATAACGCGTGGAACGAGGCATATCGGCGCCATGACCGCACGCCGCTGGTTCACATCCTGGCGGATGACTTCACCGGCTTGGACGCTTTCGGCGAACCCATCACGAAGGCGCGGCTGATGGTTAACCCGCCGGGGCGGGGATCGGTGATATCGGTGATATTCAGCGAACAATCGGTGCACGTATTCGGCGACACCGGCATAAGCCGGGGACGCCTCCAATTGGAGTTCGACGACCGCCGCATCGACCAGCGATTCCTGCGTGTTTTCGCCAAGCGAGATGGAATCTGGCGGGCGGTATCGGTGTCGGTCACTCCGGTTGCCGATAGGGAGTGAGTGCATAATCCCTGAACTCCTCGCGAGGCGACGGTGAAATGCAAAAGACGCGGCAACTCGTTATGACTATCGCCCTGGCTGTGGCCGCGGCGCTTTTGTGTTCCGGGTGCCCCGCGCTGATGATTCCCGGCCTCGCGTACTCGGGCTACAAGTACGAGCATGACAAGAAACAGCCCCCGGCGAGCGCGTCAACTTCGCAGAGTACGCCGAGCAACAAATCGACTGCCGACCGGCAGCAAAGGATTCCTGACAGCGAAATCGAATAGCCGATTTGGAAACCGCTGGTGCCAAAGCTGACGTTCGCACTTCGGCCGAGACCGCCGTTTCGTCTTGACCTGACAGTGTGGGCATTGCGCCGGCGGGCACACAACGTCGTCGATCGATTCGACGACGGCGTCTGGCGGCGCGTGCTGGTAATCGGCAGGTCGCCGGCGGCGGTCGCAGTCAGGCAGACGCGGCGCGGCGCGCATCCGGAGATCGAAGTGGAGATTTCGGCAATCCGGCCGCAAGCGCTGAAAGCGGAAGTCGGCACTCTCGTGGCAAAGATGCTCGGGCTCGAACGCGACTTGTCGGACTTTTACCGGCTCGCGCGCGGCGATGCGCGATTGCGCGAGCTGGCCGGGCGGTTGCGAGGAATGAAACCGGTGCGCTATGCGACGGTGTTCGAAGCGTTCGCCAATGCGGTCGCATGCCAACTCGTTTCGCTGAGCGCCGGAATGCACGTACTGAATCGGCTCACGGAAACATTCGGAGTTAGTTGCGAACCCATGCGATCGTTTCCGACCGCGGCGGCGATAGCGCGCTCGAATCCTGACGCGTTGCGCGCGCTCGGGCTGAGCCGGCAGAAGGGGGAATACCTGGTCGGACTTGCGCGGCTTGCGATCGATCGCAAGGACCGCGATTTCGCTTCGATCGATCACCTGGCCGACGACGACGCGATCGCGCGCCTCTCGAAGTTTCGCGGCGTCGGACGCTGGACGGCGGAGTACGTGATGCTGCGCGGCTTCGGGCGCATCAACATTTTCCCGGGCGACGACGTCGGCGGCCGCAATAAACTCTTCGAGTGGCTGGGCGCGAGCGGCGCGCCGACCTACGACGGCGTCCGCCGGATGCTCGAGCGGTGGCATCCGTACGCCGGACTCATCTATCTTCATCTGATTGTGAACGCAGCGGTCGGAGCTTGACGGAGGATTGCCGGGTTGCTCGCGTATTTTCTGATTGCGATTGGCAGCGCGCTCGGCGGCATGAGCCGGTATTTTGTCTCGGGCGTCGTCACGACGCTCACCGGCGGCACCTTTCCGTACGGCACGATGCTGGTGAATATCACGGGATGCCTGCTGATCGGATTTTTCGCGACGTTGACCGGGCCTGACGGGCGTTTGCTGGTCGGCACGCCGGCACGGCAGTTCGTGATGGTCGGAATCTGCGGCGGCTACACGACCTTCTCGAGTTTCTCGCTCGAGACGCTTTACCTGATGCGCGCGGGCGAGTGGATGCCGGCGACATTGAACGCCGCGGGTTCGGTTATCCTGTGCCTGGTGTCAGTATCGATTGGGTATGTCGCCGCGACGGCGCTAAACCGGGGAGTGTAGCGATGCAAATCCCACGTGATGCGGTGTTGCTCAGAATTTTTAT
The DNA here is from genome assembly GCA_050736675.1 of Binatus sp. (SeqCode). Taxonomy (GTDB): domain Bacteria; phylum Desulfobacterota; class Binatia; order Binatales; family Binataceae; genus Binatus. The sequence continues at coordinate 3,133 of JBOHWI010000189.1, read as the reverse complement.
CGGCGAGAGCGAACGATCGGACCACAAGCCGCTGTACGAAGCGATCGTGCTCAAGGCGCGCGAGCTTCAACTCGGCGGCGCGACGGTGATCCGCGGGCCGATGGGTTTCGGAAGATCCAGCCATCTGCATTCGGCTAAACTTCTGCGGCTGTCCGAAGACCTGCCGATGATCATCGAGATCGTCGACAGCCAGGCGAAGATCGACGCCTTCATCCCGGTGCTCGACAAGATGATGGGCTCGGGACTAATCACGGTCGAGAAGGTCCAGGTACTGCAATACGGCGACGGCAAATCGAAAGAACAGGAGAAATAACGTGGAAAAGAAATATATCAATCCCGATACGCTGATGACGCCGCGCGGCTTTACGCAGGTCGTGACGATCGCGGGGCCGGCGAAGCTCGTATTCGTTTCGGGCCAGGTGGCAGTCGACAAGGAAGGCAAGTTGGTCGGGCCGGGCGACCTGAAGGCGCAGATTCGGCAGGCCGCGATGAATCTGAAGGCCGCACTGACGGCTGCAGGAGCCACCGCCGCCGACATAGTAAAAACCAATACTTACATCGTTAACTATAAGCAGTCCGATTATTCGGCGATGCGCGAGGCGCGCGCCGAGCTGTTTCCCGACGGCGAGCCGCCGGCCTCGACGATGGTGGGCGTGACGTCGCTCGCAGTGGACGGCCTGATGGTCGAGATGGAAGCGATCGCGGCGGTGAAGTGAGCGGCGCCGTCGCGATAGCCGGGGTTAGAATTAACCGCTGGCTGTCTCCAAGTTATAATTTCTTACAATTTGATTCGTTCGCGCGGTCATAGTAGACAATACTGTGCGCCGGTCATGTTGGCGGGCGGCCGGGAGTCTTGACCGCAGCGGCGGAAAGCCCGCAAATGATGGAGGAATGACATGGAAGCAGAAGCGCAAACGCTCGTTGTACCCCGGCGAGGGCCGGTCACGATGAACACTATCGAGGAAAACTATCGCGGGGCGACCGAGAAGTCCGCTCAGCTCGCCAAACGCGCCGAGCGCGTGATGCCCGGCGGCGACACGCGCACGACGACTTACTACCGGCCCTACCCGCTCACGCTCAAGCGCGGCGAGGGGCCTTTTTTGTGGGACGTTGACGGCAATAAGTACATCGACCTGCTTGGCAACTACACCAGCCTGGTTCACGGCAACGCGTATCCGCCGATCGTCGAGGCTGTCACCAAGGCGGTACACGACGGCAGCTCGTGGGCGGCGCGCTCGGAGGCGCAGACCGAGCTGGCAACGCTGTTGTGCGAGCGCGTCGCGTCGGTGGAGCGCGTGCGATTCTGCAATTCAGGGACGGAGGCCGGAATGCTCGCAGCGCATGTCGCGCGGCGCCTCACCGGCCGCAAGCTCATCCTGATGGCGCGCTACGGCTATCATGGATCATACGACGATTTGGAAGTCGGGCTGGCCGGGCAGGACGGCGAGCGCACGATGCTTGCCGACTTCGGCGAGGCGACTGCGTTCGAGGCGCTGCTGTCGGAGCGCGGCGCGGAAATCGCGGCGGTGTTCCTGGAGCCAATACTCGGCTCGGCGGGCATCGTGGAGCCGCCGGAAGGATTTTTCGAGCGCGTGGCCGAAGCGACACGTCGCGCGGGTGCGATGTTCGTGGTCGATGAGGTGATTACGCTGCGGCTGGCTGAAGGCGGCGGGCAGCAGATCTTCGACGTCAAGCCCGATCTGACGATGTTCGGGAAGATCATCGGCGGCGGATTCCCGGTCGGAGCGATCGGCGGCAGTGAAGACGTGATGTCGACCTTCGATCCGCGCAACCGCGGCTCGATTTTTCATTCGGGCACCTTTAACGGCAATCCTGTTACCTGCACGGCCGGCGTCGTTTCGATTCGCGAACTGACGCAGGCGCGAATCGACAAGATGGCCAAGCAGGGCGAGCGTCTGGCGGCCGAGCTGGCGCGAGCGGCGCGCCAGGTCGAGCTGCCGTTTTCCGTGCGGCATTACGGTTCGCTGATGAACGTGTTTTTCCTCAAGGAGCCGCCGCCGGCGACGATCGCCCGCGAGGACGCGCGCGCGATCTCCAACTTCCATCTGGCGGCGCTCAACCACGGCTTGTTTCTTGCTCCGCGCGGGATGATCGCGCTCTCGACAGTGATCACCGACGAGGTTCTGAGCGAGATCTGCGAGCGCGCCGCCAAGGCGATGGCCGACGTCGCGCAGGCCGGCGAGTAGCCGCAAGCATGTTGGTGGAGGCGGGCGCGTGCGGTAAACGCGCCCGCTTTCTTTTTTGGGCAACCGACTTCGGGACGAGCTACGCAGCCTTCAGTTCCGACGTGCAATGGGGGCATCGTGTGGCGGCGAGCGGGATCGCGGTTGCGCAATACGGACAATCCTTCGTTGTGGACGGCGCGGGTTTGTCAGCGCCGGTCAAATGATTAATCCATTTTACAAGCAGGAAGACCGCGAACGCGATAATCAGGAAGTCGATGATCGTGTTGATGAACAAGCCGACGTTCAGCGTCGGGGCGCCCGCGGCCTTCGCAGCGGCGATGGTCTGGTAGTGCTTCGACGAAAGGTTGATGAACAGGTTTGAAAAGTCGACCGCACCGAGCGCCAGCCCGATCGGCGGCATCAGGATGTCGGTAGTGAAGGAGGTGACGATCTTCCCGAACGCGGCGCCGACGACGAAGCCGACCGCGAGATCGATCACGTTGCCCTTGATTGCGAACGTCTTGAACTCTGAGAGCATCGACATGGTGCGGCCTCCATCTGCCCTTTCACATTGACCGGCTTAGAAAAGCATCGTGGCGCGACAATGTAAAATCGCCGGGCGTCCGGTTCGCGCAGCACTGGATTGACTTTGCGGAAACGCATCTGGTAGCCGATGTAGCAGAACCGCGCACAGCCAGGAGGCCATCGATGGGAGCAGTGCATATCAAGGATGAAGACCGGGTCGGTTCGCGAGCCAGGTTCAAGCTCGAGCCTTCCGTCTATCTGCAGAAGCTCTACGAATCCGGCACTCCCGACCTCGGCTGGATGAACCAGATGGGCGAATGGGGCGTGCGCGCCAAGCCCGGCAACCTCGGGTTGCGCCTGAAAGACATCGAGATCGGCAGTTATGGGATCATTCCAGAACACGGCGGAGCGCATCGCTCGAT
>JBOHWI010000188.1:0-2375 GCA_050736675.1 Binatus sp. (SeqCode) | reverse complement strand
CGCGCCGCCTTTGTGTTCTCAGAGTTTAAAGGCCGGCCAGAATTGGGCCGGAGGGGATCTTCTAGCGCGAATTCGCCGTCACGGCGCGCTTTGCATCGCGGCGTGCGGGCGCGCTGATGCGGCCGCTGCGCACCACCGGCGAGCGCCTTGCCAGCCGCCGGGTCGATACTCCGGCCAGTTGCTGATTGCGCCAATCGCGCAAGCCCTTGCGCAGAAATTGCGGTTCGATTCCCAGCGTTTCACATACCGTCTCGAACGAGAACGGCCCTTCCCCGCCTTCGCCGATCAGCCACTGTTCGGCTTCGCTGAACAAACGCTTGCGCGGGCCGCCCTTTGCGTCGGCATTATTCTGGAAGCAGCGAAGGGCGTCCTCGAGGATCGCCATCATCAACTTCTTGACCGGCCGGATCGTACTGTCGTCGCGCCGACTGTCATAAAATTGCTCGGGCGTCAGAACGTCCGGCACGAAGAGATTTCCCAGCGCGCTATTTTCCCATTCCATCTGCTTTGTCCTCACCCGACCGTACCTTCCCTCAATCAGCGGGATCAGGCGATCGGTTCCGGAATTCCGCCTCTTTGTCTTGCGACTGAAAACGCAGCAATGATCATGCCGAATTTATCGGCAAGTGCCCTGATACAATTTAGCCAGCACGTTAAGGCATCATTAAGGGTTGGCAGGACTATCAAATGTTGAGAAATTCACGAAATCGGCCGCTTTTTTCGCAAACTGTTCCGCATTTTGCGAATCACCCGTCTCTGTGCGCACGCTGACTCATTTGTGACACGCGTTACGATTTGGCCACAAATGTCCGCAATCTGTCGCGCCGGTGCCATACGTAGCCTGCACTTCGTGTCGGGACTTTAAGGCGCTACCTCGGATATGGAAAGTAGATTCGCGACCCCGGCGAGCCGAAAATAGCAATTCGGTTCCGGGCAATACCGCTACTGGACCGTGTCGGGACCGCCGCTGGTGCCGGTAGGCCCGTGCTTGCGCTCCTCGAGCTTGAAGGTCAACACGTCGAGCAGGCAATCGACCCGATCCGCGAACGCCTCAAGCAACGTCTGTTTCTCCAGCGGCGTGATGTCGAGATGAAAGCACAGGAAGTTGATTAGCGCCGCGCCGCGCAGGCCGCGCTGCTCCACGATCGTGTGCCAGGCCTCTTGCGCCGCCTCGCCCAGGTAGCTGAGCAACATCTCGCGCAGCGCGTCCATCGTCTCGGCGTCGCATTCGAGCGCGTCGGGCCGCACCGGGCACCAGCTTACTTCCGCCTGCCGATACGATCGATCGCGGATTTCGCGCACGACTCGAAACTCGCCGACGCCCTCGAGCACCAGGTTGTAGCGTCCGTCGGCCAGCTTGACGAGACCGCCGATCTTGCCCGCGCATCCGACCTCGAAGATATCGGGAAAGGCGTGGTAGTCGGCTGCCCAGTCGCCCTTGAGCAGCGCCATCCCAATCGTCGCGTGCGAGTTGGCGACGTCGGCGATCATCTCGCGATAGCGCGGCTCGAAAATATGCAGCGGCACGCTCAACCCCGGGAACAACACGAGGTTCGGCAGCGGAAAGATCGGAATGATAGAGGGTAGTGCGGACACTGTATCCCTGCGGCGCCTGATGGCAGGTTAGGGCCGTTGTGATCAGGCGTCAAGGAACGGCCCCCCGGAGATACCACTGCCGCGCGATTTTGCTATGTTTCAGCGATGGGTAAGGTCGTCGCGACCGTGTTCACCACGCACGTACCGCGCCTGATGATCGCCGATCCGATCGCGCGCCGCGCGTACATGGGGCGCAGCGTCACGACCTTCTACGACGCGATGCCGAAGCTCGAACGCGAGCGCATCCGCCATCTCGACTTCGACACGTTCCTGCTGATCGATACTCACTGGTTCTCTACTTTGGAGTACGTACTCAATGCGCACGAGCGGCTGTCCGGCGTGTACACCTCGGAAGAGCTGCCGGCGATGCTGCATGACCTCGAGTACGACTACGGCGGCGACCCCGAGCTTGCGCACGCGGTCGAAGCCGAGGCGCGCGAGCGCGGGATTCGCGCAGTCGCGTCGGCGCATACCAACTTGCCGCTTCACTACCCCACGCTCAACGTGATGCACTACTTCAACCACGAGGCGCGCAGGCGCGTGCTCTCGGTGAGCGTCTGTCAGACGGCGTCGGTCAAGAACGATTTGGCCTATGGCGCCGCGATCGGACAAGCCGTCTGGAAATCGAATCGGCGCGTCGTGATCGTGGCGTCGGGAGGCATGTCGCACAAATTCTGGGACTACGATCGAATTCTCGACCGCGCGTCGGCGTCACCCGACGACATCGCGTCAACGGCCAATCGCCTTTACGACGAACGCATCATGGAATGGTTCAAGGC
>JBOHWI010000187.1:0-1517 GCA_050736675.1 Binatus sp. (SeqCode) | reverse complement strand
GCCCACCCGTACCGTTCTACAACTAGATTTCGGCGCGGATGTCCTGCTGGTCGGAGAGGACGCGGACGTTTACGTGATGCTCGTCGGCGTCGCCGAGCGAGCCCCAGTGCATCGCGAAGTTCTCGAGCTGGACGTCGGGGTTGAAGCGCGCCGAGACGCCCATCACGACTTCATCGACGCTGAGCAGAAACGCCATGCGCGCGATCGCGTAGACCTGGTCGTTGGAGACGACCACCAGCGGCGTGACGGCGCGGCCGTGATCTTCGCAGACCTTGACGACCCTGCTGAACAGTTTTCCTTCGGCGTCGGTGAAAATCTGGCCGCCGTCGCTCGAGGCGAGTCCCTTCTCGGTGCGCACGGTCAGCGCAATCAGCTCGGCGTCATCGCGCTCGGACAAGTAGCGATGCAGATGGGCGAGGTTGTTGGGATCGCGGATAGCGATCAGCTTCTTGGTTGTGGCGAACAGGCCAAGACCGATCGAAGCGATCTGGCTTTCCTCTATCAATTGCAAATTGAACTTCTCAGGTTCCTCGCCGTAAGCATGCTCGGCCTGGCCGTTGATTTTTTCCGAAATCTCGAAGATCAGGAACAGTGCGAGGGTGAAGCCGACGCCCGAGACCGTCGCGACCTGTTTGGTGAACAGGTTGACCACGGCGGTCGCGAGCAGAATCACGAAGGTCAACGTCAAACCAAGCGGAAAGTCCTGGCCGCCCGGGCGGAAGAATTTGAGGTTCAGCGGCATCCGCCACAAGCGGTGATACTTTTCCCGGTAGCGGAGAATCAGCACCGACAGGGTCTTGAAGACGAAGCTCCAGATGACGCCGAAGGCATAAGCCTCGCCCAGCACATACATGTCGCCGCGCGAGAGGATAATGGTTGCGATTTGAAGCATCGCGACCATGTTCACGATGCGATAGTTGGTGCCGTACTTCTTGTGCGGATGGCGGAACCAGTCGAGCAGCACGCCGTCCTCGGCGACGCGGGTGAGCACGCCGGTCGAGCCGACGATCGCGGTATTGACGGCGCCCGCCAGAATCAGAAACCCCACGAAGACGACGAATGCTCTCAGAGCGGTCCGCAGCCACAACGGCCCAACCACGTACATCGCCAGCCCCCCGATTAGATCGTCGGAATAGTGCGACATCCGGACCCCGTCCGGGATGATCATTACGGCAAAGAACGAGATGAGCGACGTCAGCAGCAGCGTGTAGATAAAAATCACCAGCCCGGTGCGCAGCAGGTTTTTGAGTTTGGGCGCCGCGATCTCGCGGTTGATTTGCGCCAGCGACTCCTCGCCCGACATCGCGAGGATCGAATGGCCGAAAGCGATCATGATGCCTACCGCGCCGATAGTGCGTGCACCCGGAACATGCGCGAGCCAGCCGAGCGAGGCGTTGGTGAAGTGAAGTTCGAGCGGCGGCATATGAAAGCCGCGGACGTAGAGAGTGATCGCGCACCAGACGATCATCATCACGCCCATTACGGTCGTGATCTGCATGATGCGCATTGCCTTGCCG
>JBOHWI010000186.1:0-3218 GCA_050736675.1 Binatus sp. (SeqCode) | reverse complement strand
GTCGAGCTCTGTACGGCGGAATAAAGTGGGAACTCCCATTCATGAAGCCCGCCGGCGCGCAGACGCCATGAAACGCAACCCGCGCATACAGCGTCAGATCCGAGGAGAACCGAGTAATGCAGGAAATAAGAGCAGCCTGGGAAGCGATCAAGTTCGGCGGCGCGATGGTCTATCCGCTGCTGGCGTTGGGCGTGCTGGCAATCGCGATTAGCATCGACCGCGCGGTGCTCTACACGCGATGCCTGCGGCTGCCGGCGGAACTCGCCAACCTGATCGAGACGTTTGGATTTTCGTGGGTCGAACTCGAGAAGTGCCTGAGCGAGGTCGGGCCGCGCAACGTGTACGGCCGCTTCCTGCAAGTGATCGCCGACAATCGAAAGCAGCCCGCGTGGTGGGTCGAATCGAGAGCCGGCGATGAAGCAGGCAGAATCGAAAAGGCGCTCGCGCGCGGACTCTGGATACTCGAGACGGTGGTAACCGCGGCGCCCCTGCTCGGCCTGCTGGGCACTATCGCGGGGATGATGCAATCGTTCAACGTGATCGGAGCGTCAACCCTGGTCGCACCGACGCAGGTGACGGCGGGCGTGGCCCAGGCGCTGATTTCGACCGCTCTCGGTCTGTTGATCGCGGTGATCGCGCTGTTCGCATTCAACTTTCTCTCACGGACGCAATCGCAGGCGCTCGACACGATGGAGCGGCTGGGCTCGCGGCTGGTCGATCATATTCGGCTCGACCAGGAAGGCAGCGAGTCGGCGCCGATCCCGCGGCCGGCGGCGGTGGCGCGATGAAACTGCAAAGAGCGCGCAGTTTTCGTCACGGCCGCATCGAGATCATCCCGATGATCGACGTGATGTTCTTTCTGCTGGTGACGTTCATGCTGGCGTCGCTGTCGATGCAGACTCTCAATTCGATCGCCGTCAACCTGCCCAAGGGCGAAGCCGAATCGATGGCTAAGCGCGAGCCGATCACCCTGACCGTCACGCGCGACAGCCACATTTTCATCGACAAGACCCCGACCACGCTCGACCAACTGGCGTTCGTGCTCAAAACGATGCTTAAGGCGAGCGACATGAGCGTGGTGGTCAACGCCGACGGCGATGCGCCCGAGCGGACGGTGGTGGAATCGATGATCCAGGCGCGCCGCGCGGGCGTCGAGAAATTTCTGATCGCGGTAAAGCACCAGTAGTGAGCGACACCGCCCGCATCGTCATGCGCCCGCCGGAGTTGGACGAACCGGCTCGGCGCCTGTTGTTTGTGATCCCGGCCGCAATCGCCATTTGGGCGATCCTGCTGGGTGGATTTTCACTCATCCTGACCCGCACTAGGGAGTCGCGCGAGGAATTGCAGCCAATTGAGGCGCGACTGGTGGAATTACCGGCGGTCGGCGGGCTCCAGGGCAACGGCGGCGCGATTCATCCGGTGACGCCGGCGATTCCTCATCCGAAAGTCGCGCCGATCGTCAAACCTCATCCCGAGAAGAAGATTGTGCCGGCCCCTCCCGTCTTTCGCTCGCCTTATGGCACCGGGAAGTCCACCTCCGCGCCGGGCATCGAGGAAAAACCAGGTGCTGCCGCGGGCAGCGCGCCGGCGAACGGCGAGAGCGGTTCTGAAACCGGCGAAGGATCCGGCGGTGGAATCGGCACCGACACGGTAGGCGCGCGCGCGATTTACGCGCCGACGCCGGTGATACCCGACGACCTGCGCCAGGACGTCATCCAGACCGAAGCGGTCGCGCGCTTCAACGTGTCGTTCGACGGTACCGCCGAGGTGACGCTGGAAAAACCCACCTCCAGCCCGCGCCTGAACCAAGTGCTGCTCGATACGCTCAAGCAGTGGAAGTTTTTTCCGGCGGTCAAGGACGGCGTCGCGATCCCGTCGTCGTTCGAAGTCCGAATCCCGATTTCAGTACAGTAAACGTTCGACAACTTTGTGAATCATGGCGGGGCCGCGCTCGAACGCGTCGCGGCGGACGTACTCGTTGGGCTGATGCGCCTGCTCCAGATCGCCGGGCCCGCAGATAAGCGACGTGATGCCCGAGCCGGTGAACCATCCGCCGTCGGTCGCGTAGAGCGCGCCGCCGGAGGAATTTACGCCGGTGACGGCGAAGAGTCCGGCTTCCAGAGCCGTCCCGCGCGGCGAGTTCAGGGGCGGTACGACGTTCATGAGTCCGGCCTCGACTTTCGCGCGAAGCTCCCCGCCCGCATAGTCGTGGCCGTCGAGCGCCGCGAGCCGCCGCTCGATCTCGTGGTAAACGCCGAGCGGATCGGCGTCGGGCAGCGTGCGATAACTGACACGCAGGTTGCACTCCTCGGTGATCATGTTGAGCGCGATTCCGCCGTGAACCGTTCCGAAATTCAGCACGTCGCACGGCGCGTCGGGAAAAACTTCCGCATATTCGGCAGGCCGCCTCGCCGCCAGTTCCTGCTGATATCGGCCGATCACGTCCATCACGCGAGCCATCACGGCAATCGCGTTGACGCCTTTCGCCGGTGCGCCGCTATGACCGCCGATGCCGCGGACGGTTACACCGAACGACACGATGCTCTTGTGCGCGTGGGATACTCCCCACGAAGTCGGCTCGCCGATCCACGCCAGCCGCGGGACCGGCGTGTCGCCTAAAATTTGTTTGAGCGCGGGCGCGACGCTGCGAGCGCCGAGACAACCGACTTCCTCGCTCGCCGTAAAGACGAACACCAGCGGACGCTTGAACCGGCCCGGGTCCAGCGTTCGCGCCGCATCGAGGCATTGCGCGATGAACCCTTTCATGTCGGTGGTGCCGCGGCCGTAAACTTTCTCGCCTGCGACTTCGAGCTTGAGCGGCTCGCGCTCCCAGCCGGGCTGTCCCTCGTAGGGAACGGTATCGACGTGGCCGGAAATTATCAGGCCGTCGGCGCGCGGCGGCCCGACCCACGCGACCAGGTTGGCCTGCGCCACGCCGAACAGCTCGACGGCCTGCAGCGCGGTTTTGAATCCACGCGGCGCCAGCTCGGCTGCGATGTATTCCATCGCGTCGCGATCGCTTTTTGCGCTGACCGTGTCGAACGCGATGAGCCGTCTTGCGACGTCATACAAATAGTCATTCATAGTGGCACCGGGGAGCGGAAACTCTGTCAGGAGAATCGCACAAACGAGTCGTCCATAACAAATCGACCTCTTATAACATGGCGGAAATACTCATGTATTGGCGCGATTGATACCGGTTCGGTGCGGCAAGGGCT
>JBOHWI010000185.1:0-2744 GCA_050736675.1 Binatus sp. (SeqCode) | reverse complement strand
ACGTCGCGCATCGTGTAGAGGCCGGGCTTGCGGCTGACGAGCCAGCCGGCTGCGCGCAGCGCGCCGCGCGCGAGCGAGTCGCGACTCTGCGCGCGATGAATCAGCTCGAGGCGCTCGCCCTGTCCGCCGAAAATCACGGTATGGTCGCCGACGGCGTCGCCCGCGCGCATCGCGAGCATCGCAATCTTGCCGTCGGGCCTGACGCCGGTGATTCCTTCGCGGCCGTAAACCGCGTTCGCGGCGAAGTCCGCCCCGCGCGCCGACGCGATCGCTTTGCCGAGCGACAGCGCGGTGCCGCTGGGCGCGTCGATTTTCGTGCGATGATGAATCTCGATAACTTCGGCGTCGAAGTCGGGAAGAATCGCGGCGACCTCGGCGACTATTTTGGCCAGCACGTTGACCCCGATACTCATGTTGGGCGCGATCACGGTGCGCGTCTGCTCGGCCAACTCACGCGCCCGCGTTTCCATCTCGGGCGTGAACCCGGTCGAGCCAATGACGATCGCGGCGCCCGCTTTCGCTGCGACTTCGAGATGTTCCAGTGAGGCGGCGGCGGTCGTGAAATCCAGCGTGACGGTGTCGGGCCGCGCGAGCGAGGCGTAGTCATCGGTGATTTTCACACCGAGCGAGCCGACGCCGGCGAGCGCGCCCGCGTCGGCGCCGATCGAGCTGTTGCCGCGCGCTTCGAGCGCGCCGACGATTTTGTGCGACGGATCGCGCGACGTGAGCGCGACCAAGATACGGCCCATCCGGCCCGCCGCTCCAGCCACGATTAGATTAGCCACCGCAATTCACTTTTTTCACCGAACGAGGGACGCGGGCATTGCCGCGGACTCAGTCTCAGTATCAGGAAGCCGGAGCCTCGGCGGGCGCCGCTTCGGGTGCGGGGGCCGCAGCTTCGGCGGGCTTGCCGTGCTTGGCCTTGAAGTGTTCGTCGCACAGGCTCTAGGTGCCGTGGCGATGCTTGCGGCATTTCTCGAAGGTGCAGGTTTTGTAGCGCGCCTTGGGCATCTCGCCGGCTTTCCAGAGCCGAAAATGCTGGCGGCAGTAGCCCTTGCCGACGGCCTCGCGCGCGCAGTCTTTGGCTTTGCAGTTTCCTTTGTTCGCCATGAATACCTTCTTGGAAGCCGCTTTCCCGACACGAGTGCCGGGATTTTGCGGCTGAGCAATTCATCTACAATAGTGTCTGGCGCCGATGCTTCATAGAGGCGGCGATTCGCATAGATGGGGTTCAGTTTGAAGATTTATTTCCGGTTGGAGATCTGGAAGGGGTTGCCGTCGGGGTCTTTGCCCTCGCAGAGATCGAGTCCGTTTCCGGACTTGACCTTGCCGAGCCGCGCTCCACGCTTCAAAAGGGAAACGCGTGTTGCCGCGACGTTGCTGGAGAAAAAGACCAGCTTCGGAGGTCTCCTGCCGATTGCCGAAGTGCCGTTGTGGAGCGCGACGTTGCAACCGCCCGCCTCAAACTCCTTCCAACCGTCCTCGTCGGCTATTTGTCGGAGGCCAATCACGTCGCGATAAAAATCGGCCATTATCTGCATGCCACTCGTGAACATGATGATTCGCTTGATTGACAGATCCATCGCCCGCTCCTCACGTAGGTTGGTTCCTTCGATCGCAATCGCTCAAGGGTCAAACTGACGCTTTCCGATTCGTCGCTCGACCTCGCGCAGCACGCGGTAGACCGGTTCGAGTTCGCGGAAGGCGTCGAGGAGTTCGGCGCGATCGAGGGTGAGCGCGTCGCGCACGGGCCATCCGAAGCCGACGTCGATGCTGCCGGTTTTTTCCGCGAGCATATCGCCGAGTTCGTCGAAGAAGACGGCGTTGGCTGCGCGTGACTCCGGCAAATCGCGGCAGTCCCAGTCTTTGTAATCCTGGATTCTCGTGTCGCGAAACGATCTCTCCAGTTCAGACGACTTCGATTTGATCGTTTGTCCCATCTTGTGGCGATCGTTGGCGTCCCGCTTCACGACCGCGCGCGCGTGGATGCCCGCGCCGGAGATGCATAGCGCGAGATATCCGTAGCGCCTGTATCCGGCGCGCGACGGCCCGAACGCCGCCCACGTCTCATCGGGCGGCTTCGCCGTACGCATGTGTTTCTCGACATGCGGAAAAAACTCCATGCGCAGTTTTCGCGACAGTTCCGGCGCGAATTCAATGCTCAGCCGGGCCAGGCGGGGCCTGATGAATTCGTCGATCCTGGCCATGCGAGCGCTGAAACCGTCGATCCTGAAAACATCGAAGTCGCGGCGCAGAAACCCCAGCGTCGCCATTCGTCAAACCTCACTTCGCGACCCGGCCGCCTTCGCGCTTCTCTTTGTAGCCGGCGATGCTTTGCTCCCAGTGACGCCCGTCGAAATGGTCGTACTCGAGCTTGCCCAGATTCACGCCTTCAAGGCATCGCACGTTGACGTCGAGGCGATCGGGATCGGAGCGCGGGATATAAAACGATGCGACGCCGCAATTCGGGCAGAACAGATGCCGCGCGGTTTTGGTGTTGAAGGCGTACGACGCGATATTGTCCGACGGCGTGAGCAGTTTGAATGCGGTGCGATCGACGATCCAGTGCACGTAGGCTTTCTTGGTGCAGATGGAGCAGTTGCATTCCGAGACGCGATCGAGACTGCCCCGCACTTCGAAGCGGATTCGTCCGCAATGGCATCCGCCGCGGTAGGTTCGCTCGACTGGTTTTTTCTTTTCGGGTTCTTTTTTCTTTCCGACCGCTTTTTTCTTCTTCATGAACG
>JBOHWI010000184.1:0-2999 GCA_050736675.1 Binatus sp. (SeqCode) | reverse complement strand
GCGCAAACGACTCGACGCCCTCCTTCTGCAACTCCTCGCCGACCTCGATCAGATCGATCCCGGCCGCCGCCAGCCGCTTGACGATGTCACGCGCCTCGGCGATGCCCTCCACGAGCGACGCGCGGGGCCTGCCATGGTCGCGAAACGCATCCATCGTCACCGGCGGCATCGTATTGACCGTATCGGAGCCGACCAATTCTGCGACGTACTTGACGTCGCTGTATGCGTGATTCTTGGTGCCAGTGGACGCCCAAAGCGGCCATTGCGGACGCCCGCCCTTCGCGAGCACCGCCTTGAAGCGATCGCCCTCGAAGATTTCTTTGCAGCGCTGGTAGATGAGCCGCGAGTTCGCGACTGCCGATTTTCCCATCAGCGCCGCGACCGCCTCGTTCGGCGCCTCTTTCAATTTGTCCTGGATCTTGCGATCGACCAACGTCTCGACGCGGCTGACAAACACACTGGCGACCGACCAGACCTTGTCTATAGATTTTCCCGCCTGCAGCCGGCGTTCGAGGCCACGGATATACGCCTCGGCCACGGCGTCGTAATGCTTCATCGAGAACATCAGGGTCACGTTGACGTTGCGCCCTTCGGAAATGAGCTGCTCGATGGCCGGCAGCCCCGCCGGCGTCGAAGGCACCTTAATCATCACGTTGGGCCGCGCGAGCGCGTCCCAGTAGCGGCGCGCCGCCGCGATCGTTCCGTCGGTGTCGTTGGCGAGCGTGGGCGAAACTTCGTAGCTGATGTAGCCGTGGATGCCGCCGGTCTTGTCGTAGAGCGGTCGGAACGAGTCGGCGGCAGCCCTGATATCCTGCATCGACAGCGCTTCGTAAATTTCGTCGATGCTTTTTTCAGTGGGCGCGAGTTCCTTGAGCTGATCGTCGTAGTCGGTCGAGCCGGCGATCGCCTTCTCGAAAATAGTCGGATTCGAGGTCATGCCCTTGAGGCCGTCCTCGTCGAGGATGCGGCGAAATTCCGCGGACGTGAGCAGATGGCGGCGTATGTAATCGAGCCATACGGCTTGTCCGAAATGCTCCAATTGCTTGAGTGGATTTCCAGCGCTGGCCATTGTTCGCTCGCTCCTGAATGAAAATTGGTCGAGCTCGCTAGCGCGCGAGCAACTTCAATGCGCGCTCGACGACGTTATCGACGGTGAAGCCGAAATGCTTCATCACTTCTTCGGACTTGCCCGACGCGCCGTAGGTCGTCATCCCGATAATGTCGCCGTCGAGCCCCACCCATCGGTACCATGACATCGGTGCGCCCGCCTCGACTGCAAGCCGGCGCCGAATGCTCGGCGGCAGTATAGAGTCGCGATACGCTTGATCCTGCAGCTCGAAAATGTTTTCACTGGGCATGCTAACGACCCGCACCGACCTGTCCTTCTCTTCGAGCTTCGCCTTCGCATCGACGACCAGCGACAGCTCCGACCCCGAGGCGAGCAGAATGATCTCAGGCGTCTTGCCGGCCGTCTCGGTAATCACGTACGCGCCGCGCCGGGCGCCGCTGGCAGGCGCCAGCTTCGTGCGATCCAGAGTCGGCACTTTCTGGCGCGACAGCGCCAGCAGCACCGGCCCGTGCGTATGCGTCATCGTGACGCGCCACGCCTCGACTGCCTCGTTCGCGTCGCCGGGACGAATCACAGTCAAATGCGGAATCGCACGCAGCGATGCCAGATGCTCGATTGGCTCGTGTGTCGGACCGTCCTCGCCGACGCCGATCGAATCATGCGTGAAGACGAACACAACTTGCAGTTCCATCAACGCAGCCAGCCGAATCGCCGGCCGCGCATAGTCGGTAAAGCACATGAAGCTAGAGCCGTACGGAATGAACCCGCCGTGCAGCGCGATGCCGTTCAAGATCGCGCACATGCCGTGCTCGCGGATTCCAAAATGCGGATTGCGCCCGTCGTAGTGGCCGCGCTCGAAGTCGCCACCGTCCTTGATGTCCGTGAAGGTGGACTCGTTGAGGTCGGCGGAGCCCCCGAACAAATTCCAGACCTTTTTTCCGATCGCTGCCTCGGCCTGCGAGGCTGACACGCGCGTCGCCAGGCTGTCCTTGGGCGTGAACACCGGCAGCTCGGCGTCCCATCCCTTGGACAGCTCTTTCGCCAGCGCCGTTTGAAACTCACCTGCCTCGGCGGGATGTTTCTTCGCGTAGGTCTCGAACTTTGCGCTCCACGACCGCTCAAGCTCTTCGCCGCGCTCGACGCATTCACGAAAATGCGCGAGCGCATCGTCAGGAACAAAGAACGGCGGCTCGGTCGGGTATCCGTAGAATTCCTTGGTCAGCTTGACCTCTTCGACGCCGAGCGGATTGCTGTGCGCCGCCGACGTGCCCTGCTTATGCGGGCTGCCGTAGCCGATGATCGAGCGCACCCGAATCAGCGACGGCCGGCTGATCTCCGCGATTCCGTTTTCGATTGCCTTCGACAGCGCCGCGAGATCGTTCGCGTCCTCGACCACCTGCGTATGCCACTTGTAGGCCTCGAACCGCTTCACCACGTCCTCGTCGAAGCTGAGCTCGGTGTGCCCGTCGATCGTCACGTGGTTGTCGTCGTAGAGAAAAATAAGGTTGCCGAGCCCGACGTGACCCGCGATTGACGCCGCCTCGCTCGCCACACCTTCCATCAGATCGCCGTCGCTGCAAATTCCGAAGATGCGATGATCGAACAGCCCCGACTTGTCGCGCTCGAAGCGTGCTTCGAGATGCTTCGCCGCCATCGCCATCCCGACGGCGTTGCCAAAGCCCTGCCCCAGCGGGCCGGTAGTGGTCTCGACGCCCGGGACGCACCAATGCTCCGGATGCCCGGGCGCCCGTAGCTCAGCTGGATAGAGTGTCGGTCTCCGAAGCCGAAGGTCGTGGGTTCGACTCCCGCCGGGCGCGCCACAAACTCCTCAGGTGGGTCGCACGAGCCATGAGCGAAAAGCCGATAAGCCGCTTCCCCGTCCCCGAGCTCGGCCGGTTGCCGGAGGACGTGCGCGCCCGCATCCTCGAGG
>JBOHWI010000183.1:0-8242 GCA_050736675.1 Binatus sp. (SeqCode) | reverse complement strand
GGGATTGACCGGAGTGGAAGAGACCGCGTTCAAGTTGCGCAGTAGCTTCGGCTGCGGGCCGGCGTCGGGGGCGGGCGGGGGCGGCTTTTCCTCGCTGGCGCATCCCGCGGCCAGAAGCGCGGCCGCGAATATCGCAGCCGTGAAAAACCGTCTTGCCAAGCTCATTTGGGTTTTTCCTGACGGTTATCTTTGTCCGAATCCAGAGCGGCGATTGCCGGACGCGCATCATTGTAGTCGGTGACGAACGCGTCGAAAAGTTCTTCGCCGAACGCGCGTTCCTCGGCGCGGACCTTGTCGTTGTGCTCCTGCGCGATCGCGTCGCCGATTCGCGCCAGCAGTTCCAGCGTCGGCGAGTAAATCAACTGGGCCGTGACGCCGCCGGAGAAATCGTAAGTGCCGTTGGCGAGCGGGCGCGAAGTCAGTTTTGAATTCAACCCGCCATTTCCGGTCGCCAGCACGCGCAGAAAGTCCCCGGCAATCAAGTCCATCATCTGATGAATGCCGGGTGGCGCGATGAGCTGCGGCACGCCGTCCATGCGATTGTCGAACGCCACCGTGCCGGGGTCGCGGCGGTAGTCTGTCTTGAAGGCGATGTTAGCGAGGCCGAAATTCATCGCCAGGCTCGTGATGTGCCCCGAGGCAAGAGTGCGGTAGCTGCCGAGCGTTATCCCGCTGAGGTCGATACTGTCGCCGGCAGGTTGCATCGCGGCGTTGAACGGCGTCAGCAGGCCGTTGCGAAGCATGATCGTGAAACGGATGTGGCCGTGATCGAAGCCCTCGCGCATCCAGTAGTTGCCGTGCGTGTCGAGAATCGCGGACTTGGCCGTCACCGCCGGCACGACCTTGCGATAGAAATCGTAGAGCAGCGGATATTTTTTGAGTGCGTCGAGGCGAAGCTCCATATCGACGTTGAAAATCACGATGGGACCCGCGGGCGAATTAAATTCGTCGAGCAGGTTGTTGAATTTGAAATAATGATCGAACTTCGCCGCGAGATGCGGCATCTGACGGTGGAACCTGTCGAGCGCGGCGCGGTCATGGTGGCTGAACGTGCCCGGCGCGGAATCCCATGGCGGCTTCAAATCGCCGTGAACCTCGCGCAAGGCGTCGGCTGACGCGTCGATCAATGCGCCGATGCCGTAGGTGTCGATCAACAATTCGCCCGCGAGCGTACCGGTGACGCTGGAAATGTCGTCGGCCGTGGAATCTGTCGAGGGCTTGAGTGCGAACACGCCGGCGAAGCGGTCAGGCTGCTCAGGACTGTGCCAATCCCGGGCGAGCGTGTACAGGTAGTCCGAGTTGTCGGGCCGTCCCGCGACGCAAATCTGATGAGTGCCGTCGGGCCTGTCGCTCCACGGAATATCCGGCTTCGAGTAAAGCGCCGCTGCGCGGATCATTGTCGATTGGCGCGGCGGAAGAAAATTGAGGACCTCCTGGAGCGCGGGTGCGAGCTTGGGATGGAACGAAATCTTGCGCTGGAAATCGAGCTGGCGGTCGAAGATGGCGATCGCGCGCGACGCGCGCGCGGGACCCGGCGGTGCAAGATAGACAATCGGCGCGAACAAGGTCCTGCTGTCGGACGCGAAGCCGGGTTTGTCAGCCGTCGGCGTTGGCGCGGGATTCGCGGGTGAAGATGCGGCGCAGGTGGCAATTGGGCAGATCGTGATTAGAATTACTGCGAACGAGGCGGCGACAGCGATAAGAATGGCCCGAAACGGCATTCGCAGCCAGCGAATTGTGCGAGATACCTTGCGATGGTATCCTGAAACACAATAGGTAGAAGAGTTCGAGAAGCAAAAATGAAAGCTGGAATCCATCCTGAATACCGCCGCTGCACGGTTATCTGTGCGTGCGGCAACACCTTCGAAACGCGCTCGACGCTCAAAGAGCTTCACGTCGAGGTCTGCTCGAAGTGCCATCCTTTTTACACTGGCACGCAGCGGCTGGTCGATACCGCGGGGCGCGTCGAGCGGTTCAATCGCAAGTACGGCATCAAGAAGCCGGCCGAAAAGACGGCGGAGAGCGCCGCCGAAAAGTAGCATAGCAACTCCCGCCGCCTGCGGTGCTCGACGCACCCGGGTGCGCGGGGGAGAATCCATCGGCACGGCCAAATGGGCCGCGCCGTTCTTTTTTCGGTGCAAGGGCTTCATACGGCTATGCTCGATAAGGCAAGCGCAATAGAAGAGCGAGTCGCGGAACTCGAGCGCAAGCTCGCGGATCCGGCCACGCTCGGCAATCAGCGCGAATACGCGCGGCTGGCGAAGGAGCGCGCGCAGCTTTCCGAGGCGGCGCATTGCGCGCGCGAGTATATCCGTATCGCGGATGAAATAGCCGGACACAAATCGATCCTCGAGGGCGACGACGCCGACTTGCGCGAACTCGCCAAGGCCGAACTGCCGACGCTCCAGAAAAATCTCGGCTCGGTCGAAGAAAAACTCAAGGAGCTGCTGACGCCGCGCGATCCCAACGACGAGAAGAACGTTATTTTAGAGATACGGGCAGGCACTGGCGGTGAAGAGGCTTCTCTGTTTGCCGGCGATCTCTTTCGGATGTACACCCGTTACGCCGAGCGGCATGGATTCAAGCTCGAGACGCTCAGTCTGAGCGACACCGGGCTCGGCGGAATCAAGGAAGTGATCGCGCTGGTGAGCGGCCGCGGCGCGTACTCGCGGCTCAAGTATGAAGGCGGGGTGCATCGCGTGCAGCGCGTGCCGGAAACTGAAGGATCGGGGCGCATCCACACCTCGGCGGTCACAGTGGCGGTGATGCCCGAAGCGGACGAGGTCGAGGTGAATATCAACGAGGCCAAGGACCTGCGAATCGACGTGATGCGCGCGTCGGGGCCGGGCGGGCAGAGCGTGAACACGACGGACTCGGCGGTGCGAATCACGCATATTCCGAGCGGGATGGTGATAATTCAGCGCGACGAAAAATCGCAGCACAAGAACAAGGCGAAGGCGCTGAAGATCCTGCGGGCGCGGCTGCTCGAGGCGGCGCAGTCCGAGCAGCAGGCGAAGATCGCGCAGACGCGGCGCTCGATGGTGGGGACGGGCGACCGCTCGGAACGAATCCGCACCTACAATTTTCCGCAGTCGCGGGTGACCGACCATCGGGTCAACGTGACGATTCATCAGCTCGACAATTTCCTCGATGGCGCGATCGACCCGATTATCGACGCGCTGGCGGCGTACGATCGCGAGCAATCGCTCAGCGCGTAGTTCCGTGACAAACGAACGGCGGGCGTTGGAGGCGATCGATCAAGCGTCCCGCAGGCTCGCAGACGCGGGAGTCGAGTCGTCGCCGCTTGACGCGCAACTGCTGATGGCCGAAGCGGCGGGCGTCACACGCGAGGCCGTCGTCATAGGCTCGATCGGTCTTTCAGCATCGATACTCGAAAAATTCGACGCGATGGTCGCACGCCGCGAGAAGCGCGAGCCGATAGCCTACATCGTCGGGCACAAGGAATTCTATTCGCTCGATTTCGAAGTGACGCCCGCGGTATTGATTCCCCGTCCGGAGACCGAGTTCGTTGTCGGAGCGGCGTTGGAATGTATAGCGGGCAAGGCGAACGCGCACGTCCTCGATATTGGCACCGGGTCGGGCGCGATTGCGGTCGCGATCGCGGTGAACGCGCCGAGCACGCATATCACCGCCGTGGATATTTCTCCGGAAGCTATAGCGGTGGCGTCGCGCAACGCGAGCCGTCATCGAGTCGAGAATCGCGTGACGCTCCGGCGCGCCGACTGTTTCGAGGTTCTGGATGTTAGCGCCGCGCTCGGGACTTTCGAGGTGATCGTCTCCAATCCTCCCTACCTGGCCGACGGCGAGATCGCGGCTCTGGATCCGGATGTTCGCGGCTACGAGCCGCGCGTCGCGCTCAGCGCAGGAGCGGGCGGATTCGACATCCTGCGCAGAATTGCGGCCGGTGCGCTCGGGCATCTTGCCGGCGACGGCGAGTTAATCCTGGAAGCGGCGGTGGGACAGGCTCCGGCGGTCGCGAAGTTTGTCGAGGACGCGGGCTTGAGCGTCGTCTCTGTGATAAATGATTTCGCGGGCCATCCGCGCGTTTTGCGCGCGCGACGAATCCATGTGGCGGGGTAGGGTGCGATGGAAAAAATGATAATTCATGGCGGGGCACCGCTGCGCGGGACCGTGACGCTGAGCGGCAGCAAGAACGCGGCGCTGCCGATTATGATGGCGTCGCTGCTGACGGCGGAGCCGCTTATTCTCAGCAACATCCCGCGTCTGCGCGACGTGAAAACAGCGATGGACTTGCTCGTCCAGCTCGGCGTCGAAGCGCGGTGGGTTGACGAGCATCGGGTTGAGCTACACGCGGCGAAGGTTACCTCGCACGAAGCGTCGTACGAGCTGGTCAAGACGATGCGCGCGTCGTTCGTGGTGCTGGGACCGCTGCTGGCGCGGACGGGACGCGCGCGCGTGTCGACGCCGGGCGGATGCGCGATCGGTGCGCGGCCAGTGAATCTGCACATCACGGGAATTCGCGCGCTCGGCAGCAAGATCCAGTTTCGTCATGGCTACGTCGAGGCGCGCGCCGAGAAGCTGACGGGCGGGCGCATCTGGCTGGATTCGCCGTCGGTCGGCGCTACCGAAAATATTCTGATGGCGGCGGTTACTGCGCGCGGTCGCACCGTGATCGAAAACGCTGCGCGCGAGCCCGAGGTGCAGGATCTCGCGCGGGTGCTGGCCAAGATGGGCGCGAAGATCGGCGGCGCCGGCACGCACGTGATGGAAATCGAAGGCGTCGAGCGGCTGCATGGCGCGGAGCACGAAGTGATACCCGATCGAATCGAGGCCGGATCGATGATGGCGGCGGCGGCGATCACCGGTGGCGACGTTACGATTACCAATGCGCCGATCGAGCATCTCGATGCCGTCGCGGCCAAGCTGAGCGAGGCAGGCGTCACGGTCGAAGCGAACGGCAAGGGCGTCCGCGTCGCACGCGACAATGGACGACTCAAGTCGGTCGAACTGCGCACGCTGCCGTATCCGGGGTTTCCCACCGATCTGCAGGCGCAGATGATGGCGATGCTGACGCAGGCCGAGGGTACCAGCGTAATCACGGAAACGATTTTCGAAAACCGGTTCATGCACGCGCAGGAGCTGTCGCGGATGGGCGCCGACATTCTGATGAAAGGTCCCACCGCGGTCGTGCGCGGGCCGTCGAAGCTGTGCGGCGCGCCGGTGATGGCGACCGATCTGCGCGCCAGCATGGGGTTGATAATCGCGGGGCTGGCCGCAGAGAACACCACCGAGCTCAGCCGCATCTACCATCTGGATCGCGGGTACGAGGCGCTCGACGCGAAGCTTTCGCAGCTCGGCGCGCGAATCGCGCGCGCACAAGAATAATGCGGCCGCGGGTTCTCAAGTCCAGGACGCCGGAGTTCCGAAAATTCCTGGCCGCGATCGTCGCGCGGCGAGGAGGCGATAGTACGGGCGTCGACCGGGCGGTGTCGAAGATTATCGCCGACGTGCGCAGGCGCGGGGACCGCGCGCTGATCGATCTGACCGCCAGACTTGACCGCGTGAAACTTACCCCGGCGACGCTCCGCGTGACACCTGCGGAACGCCGTTCCGCGCTCAATCGCATCGCGGCTGAAGATCGCCGTGCGCTGGAGCTGGCTGCCGGCCGAATCGCGGATTTTCATCGCCGCACGATGGAGAAGTCGTTCGTCTATCGCGACAAGTCCGGGATGCGCCTGGGCCAGATGGTACAGCCGATGGGCAGGGTGGGAATTTACGTGCCCGGAGGGCTTGGCGCGTATCCGTCGTCGGTGCTCATGAACGCGATTCCGGCCAAAGTCGCCGGGGTTGCAGAGGTCGTAATGGTGTCGCCGCCGTCGGCAGATGGCGAACGACTCGCCGTCCTTGCCGCCGCCGAAATTGCCGGCGTGGACGAGGTCTACCGCGTCGGCGGAGCGCAGGCGGTCGCGGCGCTCGCATACGGTACCGACACGATCAAGCCGGTGGATAAGATCGTTGGCCCCGGCAACGCGTTCGTGCAGGCCGCCAAGCGGATGGTCTATGGCGTTACGGATATCGACAAGATGGCGGGACCGAGCGAGGTGCTGGTGATCGCCGACGACCGCGCGCATCCCGAGTGGATTGCAGCGGACCTGATTGCGCAAGCCGAACACGGCTCGGGCGACGAGGCGGCGGTGCTGCTGACGACGTCGGCGAGCATCGCGAATCGTGTCGCGGCGGCGGTGGAAATTGCCCTGAAGAGCCTGCCGCGCGCCCGCCAGGTCGAGGCGGCGCTGGTCAAGCGCGGCGCGATGGTGGTCGTTGGCGATCTCAACGAGGCCTTCGAGCTGGCCAACGAGATAGGCCCGGAGCATCTCGAGCTGGACGTGCGCAATCCGTCGCGCTGGCTGCCCAAGGTCAAAGCAGCAGGTGCGGTTTTTCTCGGGCCGCTCACACCCGCCCCGCTAGGCGACTACCTGGCGGGCCCCAACCACGTGCTGCCGACGGGAGGAGCCGCCCGTTTCGCGTCGCCGTTGGGTGCATACGATTTCCTGAAACGAACCAGTATAATCGAGGCGTCGATGAGCGCGATTGCGGCGCTGGGTCCGTCGGTCGCGCATCTGGCGCGAATGGAAGGGTTCGAGGGTCACGCGCGGGCGATGGAGTTACGCAGCGGTGCGGCGGATGGAAAGGCGAAACGAAATGCAAAAACGCAAAGTCAGTTTGCAAAATAAAGAGAAGACCGTGCGGCCGGTGGCGCGTCTTGCGCAGGCCAAGGCGAAACGAACTGCCCAAGTCGAGCGCAAGACGCGCGAAACTTCGGTCACGGTCGCACTCAAGCTCGACGGGGCTGGGCGCGGCGAGGCGAAGACGGGGGTACCGTTCCTCGATCACATGCTCGAGAGCTTCGCACGCCACGGGTTTTTCGACTTGAAGGTCGCGGCCAGCGGCGATTTGCATATAGATGATCATCACACGGTCGAAGACGTGGGGATGGTCGTTGGGCGAGCGTTTCGCACTGCGCTGGGCGATCGCGCCGGAATCAAGCGCTTTGGCGAGGCGACCGTGCCGCTCGACGAGGCCGTCTGTACGGCGATTGTCGATATCAGCGGCCGCGCATACCTGGGCTACAACGTCGCGATCAGTCAGGAGCGCGTAGGCAACTTCCAGACGGAGCTGGTGCACGACTTTATGAAGGCGCTCACTGACGAGGTCGGAATGAACCTGCACCTCAACCTGGTGAGCGGCCGCAACCCACATCACATCATCGAGGCGACGTTCAAGGCATTGGCGCGCGCGATGGACCATGCGACGGCGCACGAACCGCGGCTCTCGGGCGTGCTTTCGACCAAAGGCACGCTCAGCTAGTCGCCTTGTTCGAGAAATTCACCGTCATTCCCGCGATTGACCTGAAGGGCGGACAAGTCGTGCGCCTGCTCCGCGGCGACATCAACCGTGCGACTGTCTATGGGACCGATCCCGGCGAGACCGCGCGCCGCTTCGAAGAGGAGGGGGCAGAACTTATCCACATAGTGGATCTGGACGGCGCGATCACGGGGATGCCGCGAAATGTCGAAGCGGTGGCGCGGATTCGCGCATCGGTGAAATGCGCGCTCGACGTGAGCGGAGGACTGCGGACAATCGAAGCGGTGCGCGCGACGTTTGCGAGCGGCGCCGACCTCGTCTCGATTGGCTCGGCGGCGCTACTCGATCTCGAATTGGTCCGCCGCGCCTGTGCCGAGTTCCCCGGGCGGGTGTTAGGCTCAATCGATATTCGCGACGGCCGGCTCGCAGTCAAAGGATGGGTCGAGACCAGCCAAGTCACGGTTGCCGAGGCCGGCAAGCGATTCTGCTCCGCGGGGGTGATTGCCGCGATCGTGACGGACATCGCCCGCGACGGCGCACAGGAGGGCGTCGATGCGGCGCGGATGACCGAAATTGCGAAGGTGATCCGTCTGCCGGTGATCGCGTCGGGCGGTGTCGCGAGTCTCGACGATGTTCGTGCTCTTCGGAAGCGATTCGACGCTGGCGTGGTAGGCGTGATCGTGGGTCGCGCGCTTTACGAAGGGAATATCGGGCTGAGCGAGGCTTTGACTGTGGCCGCAAGTTGAGCGTGTTCGTATCCTGACTGTTGTTATCGAAACTTTATTCTATCCTAAGACATCTGAGCTGCAATCCCCAGGAAAGAGACCGTTTAGTTGCTTTAGTAAGTTATGTAGTTGGAATATCACTCACCATGATAAAATACCTGCTATTTTAT
>JBOHWI010000182.1:0-18229 GCA_050736675.1 Binatus sp. (SeqCode) | reverse complement strand
GCCTCGCCCGTTATTTGACGGGAGAGGTTAGGTGAGGGTTCTGCGATCGCATTACGAGAGCCAGACTACTCATTAACGGAGAGCGACGAGACCAGCACAGTCTCGATGCCGCGGGAATCGCGGCGGCGAATCACAATGCCTGAGTCGTCGAGCTCGATTTCTTCGGAATCGCCCATCCGCGGCTCGTAGATCCATAAATGCGGATCGTTGCCGCGCCGGCGGCATGACTGCTTGCTGGTCGCGGCGACCAGAGTGTTGGGATCGATCGCGGCGACGCGCCCGGTCCATCGCGTCTGCCCGCGTTCGCGAATATGCGCGATGGTCAGCGCGCGGAAGATGATCAGGTCGGCGTCCACTTCGGCGTAACGGCCGAGCTTGGCGGTGAGGTCGTTGCGGCTGCCTCCCGTGCTGATAGTCCCGCGCAGGAAGTTGTCGGCTGATTCGTAGGCCGCATTGCGGCTGAAGGGGCCGCGGCTGTAGCTCACGACTACGCGGCGGACGAGGCCGGCGTCGTCGAGCTCGGCTTGGACTTCGTACACGTTGGCGCCCGCCGTGCGGACGCCCTGAATCCTGCCCCAGGCGAGAGTCTCAGTTTCGACCGCTATCAACTCGCCGGCGCGGCGGATGTCGTAGCGGAATTCGCCGTCGGCAAGCAGCATGCTCGAAAGCTAGCCGCTCGGCTGAGGGCGGACAAGTTTGCCAGCGTTTACGAGTTGGGCCATTGTGGCTCAATGAACTGGCAGGAATATTACCGATCGCGCACGATTTCCCCCGACGAAGCCGCCGCGATGGTGAAGCCGGGGATGCGGGTGGATTTCCCGCTGGCGGCGGGAACGGTGATGCAGCGGGCGTTGGCGGCGCGCGGGAAGCAGATCGACGGCGTGGTCGATCTCAGGATGTCGTCGCCGCTGACCGATCCAGGATGGCTCGGCGGAGACGTCGCGGCGCGCTTCAAGCTCGAGTTCGAGCTGTTCATCGGTAACATGGGACGTCCCGTGCACGACCGGCACGCGGCGACCTACCTGCCGAACTTATTTTCGACCGGCTTCAAGCCGCACGACGAACGGCCGACCGAAGACAAGCCGATAGATTTTGCCTTCGTCAACGTGACGACGCCCAACGCCAAGGGATTCGTCAGCTTCGGGCCGCATCAGTGGAACAAGCGGATGTATGCGCGGCGCGCGCGGCACGCGATCGCCGAGGTCGACGCGAGCATGACGCGGACCTACGGCGAGGTTTACATGCACGTCTCGGAGTTCGAGTATTTCGTCGAGGGAACTCCGCCGCCGCCCGACAATGCGGTGATCGAGCAAGCGCTGGCGGCGATGGACGCGGAGAAACGCGCAGGCGTTCGCGCCGTAATCGCGGAGGTGGGCGTCGAACGCATCTGGCCGATCGTTCAGTATCTGCAACGCGTTCAACTTGCGGATTTGCGCGTACTGCTCGGCATTACGCCGCCGCCGGCGGAGTTCAAGGCGGTGGCGGGATACCTGAGCGAGCTGGTCGAAGACGGCGTGACGATTCAGATCGGCGTCGGCGACCCCAGTTCGCAGATGCCGCGGCTCGGCGCGTTCGACGGCAAGCATGACCTGGGGTTGCATACCGAGATGGTGGCGCCGGGAATCGCGCGGCTGGTCGATGCGGGGATAATCAACGGGCGGCGCAAGTCGATCCATCGCGGCAAGGCGGTGGCGGTCGCATGGTCGGGCTCCGATCCGGACGACCTGCGGATAATCGACGACAATCCGGCGTTCGAGCTTTACGATCCGGAGTACACGCTCAAGATCGCAACGGTGTCCGCGAATTATCGGCAGACGTCGATCAACAATGCTATCAGCATCGATCTGACCGGGCAGATTAACTCGGAGAGCGTGCTCGGCGCGCGGATGATGAACGGGACGGGCGGCCAGCCGGAGACTCATATCGGCGCGTTTCTATGCCCGGGCGGACGCGCGATCACCCTGCTGCAATCGACCGCGGTGGGCGGCGCGATTTCGCGCGTCGTGCCGCAACTCGAAGCCGGCGCGCTGGTCACGGTGCCGCGCTATTTCGCCGATACGGTGGTCACAGAATTCGGAATCGCGCGTCTGCTCGGCAAAAACCATCGCGAGCGTGCCGCCGAATTGATCGCGATTGCGCACCCGGACCATCGCGCGGAGCTTAGGGAGGCGGCCAACCGCCTGTTCGGCTAATGTGTTCCTAAGCATCAAAAGCTGCCGCGATTCAGTTCTGAAAAGCACAATGTAACCCGACATATGCCAGCAAGACTTGACCTTGGCAGGAAAATAGTCCAATAAGGGGGTCTATAGCGCAGGACAACTTTTGTGATAGCCTATTTGCCAGCCTAAGGACGGATAGGCTCGCTAAAGAGGAAGTGAACGGATGCCATCGTCAACCAAAGTGCTGACAGTGAATGAGCTGGCGGAATATCTGCGGGTACATCGCTCGACGATTTACCGCCTGCTCAAGAAGGGGCAGTTGCCCGGTTTCAAAATCGGAAGCGACTGGCGGTTCAACGTCGAAGTAATCGACGAATGGCGGCTGCGGCAGGGGCCCGGGCTGCTGGAAGAGGAAGCGACTGATTAGCGTGCGGCCTCGAAACGCCGCAATCCGCTTTTAGCAGAAGTAACCGTCCGGCCTTTTTCTCTGACCCGATCGCTCGTTGAAGTCACCTCGATCAGTTGTGCGCGGTCGTTCAATTCGAAGCTGACATTCAAATCCGGCAAGTTGTCGCGCGCACGCGTGCGCGGCTAGACTGCGACCTGAGTTTCGGCGCGCATCGACTTTCCGCCGCGACGATCATGCAGAGTCATGCCGACTGACATTTCCGCCAAGACACTGCTGTTCACCGAGTCCGTAATCCGCGAGATGACGCGGCGAGCGATCAAGTGCGGCGCCGTGAATCTGGCGCAGGGATTTCCCGACTTCGCGGCGCCGGCCGAAATCAAGGAGGCGGCGAAGCGCGCGATCGACGAGGAATACAATCAGTACGCGATCACGCACGGCTCGCCGAATTTCCGGCGCGCAATCGCGGACAAGGTGCGCAGCTACAACGGGATCGCGTGCGACCCCGACCGCAACATCACGGTGACTTGCGGCGCGACCGAGGCGATGATCGCGACGATGCTGGCGGTGATCAACCCGGGCGACGAGGTGATCATCTTCGAGCCGTTTTACGAGAACTACGGACCCGACGTAATCCTCGCCGGGGCGACGCCGCGCTACGTGGCGCTGCGCGATCCGGATTTTTCGATCGATCGCGCGGAGCTGGAGGAGGCATTCGGGCCGCGCACCAAGGCAATCGTGATCAACACGCCGAACAACCCGAGCGGCAAGGTGTTCACGCGGGCCGAGTTGGAAGCGATCGCCGCCCTATGCATCCGTCACGATACGCTGGCGATCACCGACGAGATTTACGAGCACATCATTTACGGCGGCGCGCGCCACGTCTCGATCGCGAGCCTGCCGGGCATGGCCGATCGGACGGTCACCATCAGCGGGCTGTCGAAGACCTACTCGATTACGGGATGGCGGCTGGCGTACACGGTCGCGAGCGAAAGAATCACGGCGGCAATTCGCAAGGTGCATGATTTTTTGACCGTCGGCGCGCCGCATCCGCTGCAGGAAGCCGGCGCCGTCGCGCTGCGGCTGCCGGAATCGTTTTATGCGGAGCTGACCGCGATGTACGAGCGCAAGCGCGGCGCCCTGTACGCGGCGCTCACCCGGGCGGGCCTGGAATGCAGCAAGCCGGACGGCGCGTACTACATCGTAGCGGAGATTGGAAAATTAGGATTCAGGGACGATATTGCGGCGGCGGATTTTCTGCTCGATGAGGTGGGAGTCGCCGCGGTACCCGGTTCAAGCTTCTACCATCGGGCGGAACTGGGGCATCGGAAGATTCGATTCACGTTCTCGAAGAGCGACGAGACGATCGCGGCGGCCGCCGAGCGGCTGAGCGAGTTGCAAGAAAAATTGAAGGGTAAATCACTTCATAGAATGTGAAACTTACCGTTGTTTCACCCTTCCTTGGGCAGGGGTGATCCCTGCACCCAGTAGTCAGAAAATCAGGCGGATTTCTTGCCGCCCTGGATGGTGCGGAGGCGCGGGCGTTCGATTCCGCCCGACAGATAAACCAGCACGGTCCACGCGCTGCGCGTGAGCGGGTAGCAGAGCAGCACGCTGCCGCAGGCGATCGCGCTCAAGATCAATATCTGGACGACGTCAGAGAGGCGCGTGGCGAGGGCGAGAATCGGCCAAAAGACCAGAAACGAGCCGGCGGCGACCGCGAAATCGAGATACATCGCGCCCAGCGTTTCGCCGGGATCTTTCCAGAACACGACGTGGCATCGCGGGCACTCGCGATTCATCGTGAAGTGCGATCGGAAAATTGCGCCGTTGCGACACACCGGACATCGGCAATTGAGCGCGCACTTGATGAGCGCGGATGCGGAATCGTTCGCCACAATTCCAATCTTACTCAGCGGCGCGCGTGAGGCCAGAGATTATGTCAGTCGAGGATCAGATGCTCCAGTTGAAGCCGACCTCAGGCCCGAACACCTGCGTGCGCAGTAAATTACCCACGCCCGACGAAGTCTGCGTGTACTTCGTGTAGTTGTAGTTCAGGCCGGCAAAGGGCGAGAACCCGCGCCAGTTGGAGCTCGAGTAAATGAGCCGCCAGTGAGTCTCGAAGCCCGATTGCGAGTCGTAAACTGTGCCGCCCTCGCTGCGGCCGGAGTTCCACTTGTTGGCCCAGTAGCCCTGCGCAGTTATCTCAACCGCGAAGCCGTTACCCAGCCAATGACGCTCCTCGAGGCCGATCACCGGTATCGGCAGCCCTTTATCGTGGAAACGGATTCGGGCTTCGAACGGAGAGACCTGGCTGAATTTCGGCGTGCCGTCATTGATGCGAAAATCGTTGTAGGTGAACTCGAGTCCGATCTTGGCGCGCGAGTCCCATCCCTGGAGACACTGCGGCAAGCCCGATTCGCGATCCTGGTATAGCGGCGTCAGGCGGCGCTCGTAGAATCCGCCGAACGTGTACCATCGCGTACCGCCGGGATTCAGCTTCTGATTCGGCGATATTATCGTCCCGCCGAACGCCAGCGGCTGCGTTTCATACTTGCTGCCGTAGATGCCGTAGTACCTGAATTGGAACTGCACCGCGTTCACCTGATCGAACCAATAGCTGATCAGCGCCTCGGGCAGCTGCAGTTGCGAGACGCCGAGGTCATGCTGCAGGCTAATCGCGCTGTCGGGAAATGAGTTGATGCGGCGTCGCAGCGTGTTGCTGCCGACGAGAAACTGGTAAGCGTCGTCAGCCTCGATGTCGATTTGGTGTGGCGCGGGCGTAAGCAAATCCGAGCTCGGATCGCGCAGCGAAAACAGGTCGTTCGCAAAGCAGTTAGCAGTGGTTAGCAGCGCGATGACGAAGAAAGCGATTGCCAGTTGAACTGAACGCATAGGGCGGGATGCTGGCCTAATAGCGGCCCAATTTCAAGACACTACCTTATTGCACGCTGGCGGGTTTTGCCTTCTCGTCAAGCACGGGCGCGGGAGTCCCGGGCGCGGACTGAAAGCCGTCGGCCAAGTCGCGCGCCGGCGAGATACGAATCACGACGATCTGGCCTGAATCCAGCTTGGCGCGCGAGGGACGCGCAAAGCCAATTCGCGCGAGCAGATATTTCTTGGGGTACTCCGCGATCACCTGGTCCTGGAGCGCCTTGTCGTCGACGATTTCCGCCTTGCCGATGAACGCAGGGCCGGTGCGCGCTCCGATCCAAACGAGCGCCGGACTGCCGCGCCTGATTCTTTTGGCCTTCCAACTGGTCGGCGAGGTTTCGATCAGGACCTGGTTGTCGCCGGTCGCGATGAACCAGACCGGTACTGCTTTGCTCTGGTTGCCGTCTTTGCGAACCGTCGCAATATAAATGTAAGTGCCCTTGGCCAAAGCGTTGGCGTCGCGCACGGATGTGGCGGCCAGTGCGTTGGCGGTGGGAACGACCAGGGCGATCAGCAACACGGCGGCGAAAACTTTCACGAAGTGCTCCATCTTCAATCGCCGAGATAACGGCGGCGCACGAAAACCTCGCCCAGGAACAGCATGATTACCAACGGAATCATCCAAGGATCCGCGCCGCGGCGAAACGCCACGGTCTGACCGTTATGGCGGGCGATCGTAGCGGGCGTCGCGTCGAAAGCGCCATGGGTCGCACTCGATAGCCGGCGCAGCAATTCGAGGTTGGGGGGCTTGATGCGCAATTCGGCGCTGTCAACCGGAATCGATCCGGCGGTGGCGAATTCGCGCTGCTCGAGGACTTTTTCGGAATCGCCCGCCTTGAACATCAAGGTGGCGACGTACTTGCCGCGCGGCAGCGACCCGACTTCGCCGCGATAGATCGAGGCGCCGGCCTCGGTCATCGCAACATCGATGGCCCGGCCGGGCCCGGTGATGCGACACGCCAGGTCGCTGACGGGATCTGGATCGGCCTTTTCAGCTTCGACCGTGATCGACCCGTCGGGCGCGCCGTGGACGCGCATCGTGAACATCCCGGAGTCGCCCTGGCGCATCGTCCAGTTGGCCAGCTGCGACCAGAATTCCGCGTAGCGGTTCCATCGAATCCAGCTCAGCGTGGCGAGCGAGTCGGGATCGGCGGCGAAAATCGCGGTGCGGCCGAGTCCGTATTGCCACGACGCGAGCAGCGGCACGGTTTTGTCGGCGCGCGCGACCTTGAGCGCGACTTGCGCGCCGTCCTTGGCCTCGCTGGCGGCGAAAAAATCTATCGGCGGAATTTCCTTGATGCCGATGCCGGAGAGCATTGCGGTCGCCGCGCCGGCTTCGACGGTGGTGCGCTCGGATTTGCGCCGGTTCATCGCCTCGCGCGTCAAGCCGACCAGCAGCAGCGGCAGCTTCTCGATATCCTGCACGCGATAGAAGAGGCCTCCGGTCGCCTTCGCAAAATCCTGCAGCAACTCCAGGTTGGCGAGGTCGGGGCCGATGCGGATGGTCGAGACGGGAATGTGCTGGCGGGCGAATTCCGCGATCAGATCGTCGTGGTCGTGATACTGGCGGTTGGTGTCGCCGTCGGTGAGCAGAATCACCTGGCGCACCGGGATGCCGCTTTGCAGGATCTCGCGTTCTGCGATTTCGAGGGCATCCTTGAAGTCGGTGCCGCCGCCGGGCTGCAGGCGGTCGATGCGATTTTCGAGTTCGCCGCGATCGTCGGCGAGCGGCTGCAGATGCGCGAGCACATACGGCTGCGAATCGAACGCGATCACGCCGGCAAAGTCGGTATCGTCGAGCTGGCGCAGCAGTGCGATCGCGGCTTCCTTGGCGTAGCGAATTCGCTCGCCGTCGCGCACGGCCGGATAGCGCGAGTCGTAACTCATCGAGTTGGAACGATCGATGCACAGGTAAACGGCAATCGGCTCGCGCGACGGCGGCGGCGGCTGCGGCACGAATTTTACCGGCAGCGCCTTTTCCAGCTCGCCGCCGGCCAGTTTCTCCTCGCGCAGCGTGTCTCCGGTCGCGACCAATCCGCCGCCGTAGTCGGCGACGTAGCGATTGAGCGCGTGCTGCGCGGCGGACGTCATCGAACCTTCGGGCACGTCGTCGAGGATCACGAGCTGGTACGGCAGGTAATCTAGCGGGTGTGCGCTCAGCCCGCGCGGCGACACGAAATCGATCCGGTAGTTACGCATCTTGAGCGCGGTCACCAGGCTTTCCGGCATGGTGGCGGAGACGATCAGAATCCGCGGCGCGGCGGTCACCGTAAGCGGCGCCTCGACGCGCGGATTCAGCGCAACGCTCGGGGGAGCAATCGACACCTCGGCGCTCATCAAGTACGCGCCCGCGCGGTCCATCCGATACGGCAGCTCGAAGCGGTTCAACCCCGGCTTCAGCGTGATCGATTCCCCGCCGACGGCGCTGTCGTCGCGGTAGAGCTTGAGCTTGGCGGCGACCGGCGACTGCGATTCACTCTCGACGTCAATTCTGAATGCAAAGCGCTGATCGGCGCGGACCGCGTTCGGTGAATAGAAATTGGTGACCGCGACTCTGCCGCTGGCCGACCGCGGAGGCGCGGCGGAGAACACGCGGACGCCATCCTCGAGCATCGCGGGAACTTCGGCCATCGCGGAATCCTCGGTTTCATTGCCGTCGCTCAGCAGGACGATCCGCTTATCCGCCGCGAGGGGGAACAGGCTTTCCGCCGCGGTCAGCGCGCCGGCGATATTGGTGGCGCCCGTGTCGGCGCCATCGCTGAAATGCCCGAGCAGCCGCGGATCGGTCAACGGTGCAAGCAGCCGCGCATCGCGGCCAAAGCCGACAATCCCCAGCTGGTCGCCGGGCGCCATCGCGGATTTCAACTGTTCGACCCGGCCGCGCATCCATTCCTGCTGATCGGGCGAGACTGAGCGCGACTCATCCAGCGCCGCCACGAGCGCGACGCCTTGCGCCGCCATTCGCCCCGGAATGCGCAAGCCCGCAAGCATCGCGACCAGAGCGACGACGCACAGCGCGCGCAGTATCCCAGCCGCGGCGCCCGCCAGCCGCATGCCGCGGCGCATCGCGAGAATTCCCGGCGCCGCCGCCAGCGGTACGAGTATCAGCAGCCAGAGTAGATGCGGCCGATCAAACATGACGCATCCCCCAGCGGCCGGCGTGGCCAATCAGCATCGCGGATTCAATCGTCAAGGCGAACAACGCCAGCGCGAGCAAAATGAAAACCAGAGGCTGCACCTCTTTGGCAGACGGCGTAGTCGACGCAGCGACAGCCCGTTGGGCGGGCGCGCTTGCCTGGGGCTGCGGTTTCGCACTGAGATCGGACTCCGCTGCGTCGTAGTAGTTGGCCAGCACCTGCGCCTTCACGCCTCCCGACTCGACGAGGTAGCGCCCGGCCTGCAGCGGACGGATTCGCACGCGGCCCCATTTGTCGGTCGCGACGGTGCGCACGCTCGCGTCGGGCTGGATGACACGCACGGTTCCGATTGCGGGGACGCTCACATCGGCGCCGGTGGACACGATCAGGATATCGCTCGGCGTGGTCAATTGCTTGATCAGATCGATCGTCAGCACGAGCGCGTCGAGATGATCGGGAGCAAGCAGGAGATGATCGCGCACGTCGAACGCCAGCACGCCGACCGGGCCGCTCGCGGCACGTCCGACCGCGGCGAGCGGGATCGACGGATGCGCGGGGCCGGTCGCGGTCGCGAGCAAATCCATCCATTCGGGAATCGCGACAATTCGCGTCGCGCCCAGCGCCAGGGATTCGTTTCCCGGCGATTCAACCGTCGCGCCACCGCGGATATCGGCGCTCGCCAGCGTTCCACTGACGGAAATTCCGAGCGCGGCGGCGTATCTGGCGGGCTTCACGGCTTGCGGCGGATATATAAGGAGCGTGGACGCGGCCTTGACCGCGGGCAGATAGCAATCGTGCATGATAACAAGTTCGAGCGGCTTCACGGCCGCGCCGGACGCGTCTGCCTGCGCGTGATACCTGGCGGGATCGACGGCCTCGATCTGGAAATTGGCGTTGATTGCGAGCAACACGCGCGCAAGATCGTCACGCACCTCGGCATCGGGTGAGAGGACGAGTACCCGCACGGCGCTGTCGGACGGCGCGTACGCGTAGCGGCTGTTGTCTGCGTCGATCGCGTCGGGCGTCAGAATTCGCGCCCGCAGCACGCCACCGCTCTTGAGCGGCCCGAACGCGGCGAGCACCTGTTCATGCGGCGCGAGCATCATCGTCTGATGAAACACCTCGGTGTTGCCCAGATCGATCGCCAGTTCGGCCGGATTGGGCAGTGCAGAGAAATTGCGAATCGCGACGCGGCCGCGGGTCGAGCCCGGAATGCCGGGATCGAGCGATACGATTGCGAGGTTGGAGTCGCCGGCGCCGACCTGGTGAAAATTGACCCGAGCGGCCGAGGCGACGTCGGCGAGAATCGCGGGCGGCGGCGGCCGATCGGCGAACAGATCGACCTCCGACGAACCGCGCGCGCGAATCAGCGCCGCTCTTAGCGCCGCCGTGCGAGCGGGTACCGCCATCGGAACGAGAGCGTCGAGCGCCTTGCGCAGATCGGCGCGGTTCGCCGTCGGCGGATGCCGCACCTGCGCTTCCAAGGCGTAAGCGATGACGCTGAACTCGTCGCCGGCCGGCGCCTGATCGATCACCTGCATCGCCTGCTGGCGCGCCTGGTCAAGGCGCGTGCCGGAGCCTTCATGCGCGCTCATCCCGGCGCCGAGATCGAACACCAGCGCGTGACTGTGGCCGTGACCGGGCGCCGGCGCCCTCATCACGTACAGTCCCGCGATCGCGAGAGTCAGCGCGGTCAACGTCGCCATCTCGAGCCAGAACAGCGGGTCGATCCGCAGGTGGCGGACGCTTGCGACCGGCGCGGGCGCTTCGTCGAAGAGCATCAGGCTCGACACTTCGATAGTAGGGCGCGAACGCGAGCGCAGATAAATCAGCACCAGCAGCGCGAGGCTGAGCGCATAAATGAAGTTCTGCGGATTGAGAAGGCCCACGCTTATCTCACAATCCCGAGCAGCGGGAGCTCGCGCTCCATGAAACTTTCCAGGTTGCGTGCGCCGAATGCCTGCGCGTAGGCGATCGCGTGCGCCGTGCAAATCTGGCGAATGCGCCCGGCGAGCTTCTCGACCTTGTGCCGCAGCGCCGCGACTGTGCTCGGGCCGAGCACCGTCTCGCGGACTTCGCCGGTCTCCGCGTCGCGCACGCGATACAGTCCCGGCGGATACGCAGCCGTGCTCTCCTGTTCACCCATCACGTGGACAACTTTTACTTCGTGGCGGGCAGCCACCAGCCGCTTGAGCGCGTCGTCGACATCGATTTCGTTCACGAGAAAGTCCGAAATCACGACCACGGTTCCCGCGGGCCGGCGCTGCAGCAGCAACTGATCGACCGCCGCGCCGAGGCGAGTCTCGCCGCCGGCCTTCACCGAGGTCACGAACGGCTTGAAATTGAGGTATGACTCGCGGCGCCGATGAAACGGCGTGGCTTCGAGCTTCATCGACCCGCGATGCATCGCGAACGCGCCGATTCGCACCGCGTCGTTGTCCGCCATCCCGATGTACGCGAGCGACGCGCCAATCGCCAGCGCGAGCCCCAGCTTGTCGTCGCGCTGGGGCAAGCCCATCGACGCGCTTGCGTCAACCAGCGCGGTGATCTCGACTTGTCGATCGGCGCGATAGGTTCGCAGCATCAATTCGTCGAGCCGCGCGAACGCGTTCCAATCGAGGAAGCGCAAATCGTCGCCGGGCGCGTATTCCTTGAAATTCTCCGGTTCGATGCCGAGGCCCTGGACTCTGCCCAACGTGCGCTGTCCCGAGCGCACGGTGCGCGCGCGCTGGATACCCAGCACCAGGCGGTCGAGTTTGCGCAAATATTCGGGCTCGAAAGCGCGCGCCTCGAGCATCGCCGGACCTATACTTTCGCGGCGCGAACCGACTTGATGACGCGCTCGACAATGTGCGCGGCGTCGATTCCGTCGGATAGCGCGGCGTAGTTGAGCATGATGCGATGGGCCAGCGCCGCAACCGCAACGCGCTCGATATCTTCCCGCGCGATATTGGCACGCCCATCGAGCAGCGCGCGCACCTTGGCGCCCAGGATGAGCGCCTGCGCGCCGCGCGGGCTCGAGCCGAACATCACGTAGCGGTTGACCATCTCGTCGTGCACGGCCCTGGCCTCGTCGGTCACGAAGCGCGAGTTCTGCGGCTGCGTCGCGCGGACCAACCGCGCCGCGTAGGTTTCCATCGCCGGCGCGGCCATCACTTCGCGCACCAGCCTTTTCAACGCCTCGATTCGCTCGGGCGCTTCGTCGGCGTGGAAGACCGGCTCGATTCCCGCATCTTCGGGACCCGTCGTCGACGAGATTATGCGCGTCAGCTCGCCTTCGTCGGGATAGTTGAGGCGGACTTTGAACAGGAAGCGATCGAGTTGCGCTTCGGGCAGCGGATAGGTGCCCTCCATCTCGATCGGATTCAACGTCGCCATCACGAAATACGGCGGCTTGAGGCGGTAGGTCGTGCCCGAAACCGTCACCTGCAACTCGGCCATTGCCTCGAGCAGGGCGGACTGCGTCTTGGGCGTCGCGCGATTGATTTCGTCGCCGAGCAGGATATGGCAAAACGCGGGGCCCGGCTGAAAAGTGAACTCGCGACGCCCGTCTTCGGCTGACAAAATCACGCGCGTGCCGGTGATATCGGCGGGCATCAGATCGACGGTGAACTGAATCCGGTTGAAGCTCAGATTCAGCGCCAGACCCAGGGTCTTGACCAGCGTGGTTTTACCGGTGCCGGGCACCCCTTCGATCAAAACGTGACCGCCCGCGAACAGCGCCGACAGCAACTCCTCGACGGCCTGCTCGTGCCCGATGATCGTCTTGTGGATCTCGGCCTGGATGCGCCGAAACTCGCGGGCGAAATCCGCCACTGTCGGCGTTTCCGCCTGTACCTCGCTCATCTCTCGAATACCCGCTTGATTGTGGCGCGATCGCCGGCCGGCACCGCCGCGCGCGCCACCGGCTCGTCCGGCGCCTGGTTCAGGCTGAGCGGAGTGCGCACTTTCGGCGGAACATAGGCGTGACCGGCGCCTTTCGCGCCGTGATCGACCGGCCGCGCTTCGATTGCGATTTCGAAACCCTCGTTGCCGAGCTTCGAAGGCGCCGGCGCGCCGAACAGGCTGTCGGGGTCGGCCCCGACTCCGTGCCTCTCGCCGCCATTGCTGGCGTTCTCGCCGCCTTGCTGGATGCTGCGGTCGGTCGCGCTGTCGTCCTGATTGGGGTTGTCCTTGCCGGAGTTGGATTCTACGCCCACTTCACCGTTGCCGCCGGGCGACGGCTGCGAGTTGGGCTGGCGCGAATCGTCCTCCCGCGGCAGTTCGAGCGCTTGATTGGACTTCGGCAGATCTTGTTTGAACTGACCGGCGATCTCGCTGTGCCGATTCTTCTGCGTATCGGGTGCGCGATGAATCTCATCTTGATCGCGATCGCTACCCGCGTCGGCAAGCTGCAGATTGAGTCGCTGCTTCGACGCCGCCTGCTGTCCTGTCAGCTTGTTCTGTAATTTGCCGGCCATGTCGCGCGCGCGATTCACCAGCTGATTCAGCGAATTGCCGGCCGCGTCGCCACCCGCGGCACTCTGGCGGGCCAGCCTGTCCTCCAGCCGTCGCATGGTCGCGGGATCGGCCGTGACCTGCATCCCTGATTCATCGCCCGGATCGGCGGGCCGCAGATGCAGGTCGTCCAGATCGACCGTCAGTTCGTCC
This sequence comes from Binatus sp. (SeqCode), assembly GCA_050736675.1. Classification (GTDB taxonomy): domain Bacteria; phylum Desulfobacterota; class Binatia; order Binatales; family Binataceae; genus Binatus. Next base: position 4,943 of record JBOHWI010000182.1, on the reverse strand, counting down.
TGGTCGGCGCCCAGAGCGATCTGCGGCGCGTGTTTGATTTTTGAAAGAGGAAATGCGAGCGCCGCCAGCACCAGCGCTCCGGCCAGCGGATAGATCGCGCGCGACACGCGGCGCCGCTCGATCCGCGGGGCCGCGAATTCGTCCCGGTATCCAAGCGTGTCTTCGACGAGATACGGCCACAGCGGACCGCGGGTCTCGCTATGCGCGAGTGCAACGACCGTCGAGAGACGGCCCTTCAGCTCGGCACGATCGTCGGCAATCGCGGCGGCACGTATCGCGCTGGCGCGCATCCGCCAGCCGGCGCCAACCGCGCTCGCCACGCCGGCGGCCGCAATGATCACCAGGGCGGCGCCACCGATCAGAAAAATGAGAGGCGACACCAAGTATGCACCGGCAAAGATGGCCGCGCCCCCGGCAACTACAATCGCGAGCGAGTAAAAGATCGCATGCTGCAATGCCAGCGAATTGAGTCGCATGCGAACGGAACCGACTCGACCCAGGATTTGCCCGAGTTTCTCGTCTGCCTGCCTGTCTTGTGAGGGAAACGACATCTGAGCGCCAAGCGCGTGGATCGAGGATAGTTTAGGCCCGCTGGTCGCGCAACGACGAAAATCCCAAGCGGGTGCCGGGCTGTGGTCGCAGACGTTCACTGGATCAGTGTACTGACGCATCGTTTCCCGCAACGCATCAGTCGAATCAGCCGAAGGCGGCAAGTGCAATCCCTGACGCCACCATCATCGCGCCCGATGCGCGGGCCACGGTGCCGCCCCAAGGCGTAGCCTTTTCGAGCAGCACCAAGATCGTCAGCAGCGCCGCCCATACCAGGTTCATGACACCCGCGACGAACAGGAGCGCCATCAACATCCAGCAACAGCCGACGCAGAACGCACCGTGATTCAGGCCCATTGCGAAGGCGCCGCGCGCGCCGCGTCGCCACGCAGTCATGAAAAAGCCGAGCGGCGAGCGGCACTGCGTCAGGCATACTTGCTTGAGCGGCGTCAACTGGTAGACGCCCGCGGCAATCAGGAGCAGGCCGCCGGTGAAGGGTTCCACACGCATTGCGTCGGCGATGATCCCAGTGCGCTCCAGGGCGAACTGCACCACGGTCGCGGCCGCGCTGAATCCCGTCCATGCGATCAGATATCCGGCCGCAAACAGCCACGCGCGCGCGCTGCGTTCGGCACTTCGGCCGCGCGCGATTCGCGCATACATCGCGATCATTGGGCTGGCACTCGGCAGCATCATCGCCGCCATCATCACAGTCCACATGGCGAAGATGAGCCATCCATCGCGAAGCGACCACACCGCGGCATGCATGGCCGAAGTCATGCCGCCCATCGCGCCGCCGTTCATGTCGGACGCCGGCATCGGCATTCGGGCGAGCACTAACCACGCCGCAACCGTAACCGCCGATATCCCGCCCCATAAGATTAAGCGCTCGTGCGGAGGCAGCGCCGCCGGCGCTTCGACACGAGCTGAAGAAGTCTCGCGCGCGTGGGCTCGAGTCACCACTGTCCCCTGCTCATCACTTGTTGATCGCGACGCTGCTGTCTTCGCACCTGCAAGCTGTCGCAATACTCGGGGCTCAGCCTTCGTACGTGAACGGAGAAAACTGCCCGGTTCTGCCCGAGAGATCGAGCGTGAAGCCGTAGTCGCGAAACTTGAGCATCTTTGAGCGCGAGACGACGCTTGGATGGCCGGGTGCGATGGCCAGCGGATGGTTGCTAATCGTGACGTCCGCGCCGCCTGCGCCCTGAAGCGCTTCGATCTCCGATTCGCCGATGTCCCGGATCGTCATGCGCCGCGTCCGGCCACTCGCGCGGTAGGCAATTTCGGCGCTCTTTACGCCAAGCACTTTGCTGATCAACGGATGCAGCGCTGCGGGCGCCCCGCCTGCCTGTCCTGAAAAGATCTTCGTGAGCGCCTCGCTCTGCTGGGCCGAGGCGCGCGAATCGAGGTACAACGCCGCGCTCCAGTTTCCTAGATGCATGGCTCCCGGCGAATGGAACAACGCGGCTACGTTGAGTCCATCCAGCGCGGCACCGTCGAACTTACCGGACTCGATGTGCCATCCGACAAGAACCGTGCAATTTCCTTCGGTCGGTGGGCTTAGAAAGATGCACGGGCACAGGGTCTGGCAGTTACAGGTCTCGAAATAATCGCCTTTTGCATTCCACTTCGCAGCCATCGAAGTATCCTCCTAACTCTTGATACAAAGCGCGATACCTCGCAACGGTCTCGCGCAACGAACCGTTAAATCCATACAAAACGCCAAATGTTCCCCAAAGGCAATTTTGGCTAAAAGGTCCAGCCGACAATTGATTTCAAAAATATCCCGTTGCTCGCGCGTGTCACGCCGATTCCGACGCCGAGGTTCAGCTCGAGCTGGGGAATAAGATTGAAATTCAGCGTCGGCACGATGAAATGCTGCTGCTCCTGCACCTTGGCCAACGGCTGAATCGGTCCCATGTCGCCGTAGTACTCGACCGCCGGCGAAAGCCAGTCGGTGAGCTTATAGACCAGCTCTCCCGACGGAGCGAATTGAAATCCGCGATGCGCTCCGGGACCGCTGAATGGATCTTCGAACGCAAAGTTCCCTACCAACCGAAATCTCTTGTAGCTGGCGCCGGCGATCGGCCGCAGCTCGAGCGTCATTGGATTTTCCTCGGCCGCGCGCCGCATGTAATCGAGCTCGATATTGCCGCCGAACTGCACCGGCCACTCGAACGTCTGCGGGATTCCGAAATGGACCTTGGTGCGCGAGCCCGAGTATTCATAGTCGCCGTTCGAGAGCTTTGCGGTGCAGAAGTACTGCCCGACCTCGAGCCAGCGCAAAACGCCATACGTGCCCTCGATCGTCTCGTGTATCTGGTACACATCCATCTGGCTCTTCGCCAACCGCCCGGTCGCCGTCGAGGTCGTGTTCGAATGCAATTCGAGCGTCAGATGACCCACCGGCGCCGTGTCCGTGTCGTAAATCTGAATTTCGTAGAAGTCGATCGCGTGCGACGTGCACGGTGCCGCAAGCATCGCGACAATAGTTAGCCAGACCCTGAAAAAACGGATGTACTTCGTCACGCGCTGTTCGGCTGAAATTCTCTAGCCCGATTCCTTGAGTCCGGCGTCGTCGGCCGCGCCCAATGCGATCGCGGACCAGTCAAGGTCGGCGCGACCTTTGGCAATCGCCGAGACGAATCGATCGCGCAGCAGGCTCGCCGTCGGCATCGGCGTGTTCGCCGCCCGCGCGGTCGCCAGCACGAGGTCGATATCTTTGAGTCCGAGCGGCAGCCGGAATCCCGCGGGCGTGAACCGTCCATGCGCGATTATAGGACCGTAGCCCTGGTACACCGGCGCCGCAAAGATCGTTTTGCCGAGCATCTCGAGCGCCGCCGCAGGATCGACGCCGCTCTTGCGCATCATCGTGACCGCCTCACCCATCGCCTCGAGCGCCGCCGCGATCATGAAGTTTCCCGCGAGCTTCACCACATTCGCAGCGCCGGCGTTGTCGCCAAAGTCGAACACCTCCTGCCCCATCGCCTCCAGTATCGGCTTCACCCTGGCCTTGGCTTCCGCCGGTCCCGAAACGCAAATCCGCAACTGCTTCGCTTGCGCCGCGTTCGGCCGCCCGAACACCGGCGCCGCAACCATCACGCTCCCGCGCGACTCGTGGTACGCCGCAAGCTCGCTCGTCGTCGCCGGCGACACCGTGCTCATCGAGATGTGAATCCCGTCCGGCGCAAGATGCTCGGCGAGCGCGTCCTCGCCCATCACGAGCGCCTTGACCGAGGCATCATCGGCAAGCATCGAGACGACCATGCCTCCCGGATGCGCGACATCTCCCGCTCGAACCGCGCGATGCGCTCCCTTGGCAATGAGCAGCTCCGCCTTCGATGCGGTGCGGTTATAAACCGTCAGATGGAATCCCGTGGCGATCAGGTTCGCCGCCATCGGCAGACCCATCGCTCCAAGTCCGACGAAACCGATTTTCTGTGTCATGAAATTTAAGCTATCACTCGGACCGTTTAGGGCAATGAAGCCTAACGCGAGCGCGTGACTCCGATACGCGGGCATAGCTGCGCGATCTTGCAGCGCGAGCACCACGGCGACGTCGGATGGCAAATCGTCTGCCCGAACGCGACCAGGATTCCGTTGTACTCGAGCCAATGTCGCGCGGGCAGAACCGCGCGCAGCGCAAGCTCGGTCTTGTCGGGAGTCTTCGTGCGCACCAGGCCCCATCGATTCGAAATGCGATGTACATGCGTATCGACGCAGATGCCCGGTTTCGCGTAGGCCTCGGTCACGACCAGGTTCGCAGTCTTGCGGCCGACGCCTTTGAGCGTCAGCAACGCGTCGATCTCGTCGGGCACGCGCCCGTCGAATTTTTCGATCAGGTCGCGGCATATTCCGCGGATCACGCGCGCCTTGGTGCGATAGAAGCCCACCGGAAAAATGAACCGCTCGAGTGACTTCGCCGACAGCGCGAGCATCGCCCCAGGCGTATGCGCACGCGCGAACAATCTGCTCGACGCCGCGGCCGTCGTCCCGTCCTTGGTGCGCAGACTCAGGATGCACGAGATGAGCGTGCGGAACGGATCGCGATGCTGCACCGCGATGAAGCTCACAATCGGAGCGTTCCACGACGGCGCCTCGCGCCTGAGCACCGCTAGCGCGCGACTGACACCGCGCGCATCGATCGCCGCGCGCCGCGTCCCTGCGCTTTTCTTGAGCGATGGCACCTGTCGATCCGTCGCTGGAGGATGGTGGCCGCAGCTTGATTGTTCAGGCTGCGGGCCGCGCCTTGATCCGCTTTACCGCCTCGGGCCTGAGATTCTTGCGCGCCATCTTCAGATCGTAATGTGTCTGGAGATTCAGCCAAAACTCAGGAGTGTTGCCGAAGTACAGACCCAACCGCAGCGCCGTATCGGCAGTTATCCGGCGACGGT
>JBOHWI010000181.1:0-4408 GCA_050736675.1 Binatus sp. (SeqCode) | reverse complement strand
GGCGCCGCGACCGAAGTCGAGATGAAGGAAAAGAAGGCGCGCGTCGACGACGCGGTTCATGCGCTGCGCGCCGCGGTCGAGGAGGGAATCGTGCCGGGCGGCGGCGTCGCGCTGGTGCGTGCGATCGCGGCGGTGAAATCGCTCAGACTCGATGAGGACAGGAAGGCAGGCGCGGGAATCGTCGCGGCCGCGATGGCGGAGCCGCTCAAGCAGATCGCGCGCAACGCCGGCCACGAACCGGAAATCGTGCTCAACGCCGTGCTCGAAGGCAAAGGCGATTTCGGTTTCAATGCCGCGACCGAAGTTTACGAGGATCTCGTCAAAGCCGGCGTGATCGATCCGGCCAAGGTGGTGCGGTCCGCGCTCGAGAACGCATCCAGCGCCGCGTCAATGATGCTGACGACCGAGGCTGCCGTGGCCGAAGCGCCGAAAAAGCCGGCGCCGGCGGCGGGGATGCCCGGCGGCGGTGGCATGGGCGGCGGCATGGGTGGCATGGGCGGCATGGGTGGAATGGATGACTACGGCGACGACTTCTAGTCGTTTGTGGCAAGGTTCCGGTGGGGACGAAAATTGCAGCCAGATGGGAACCAGACGCCAAGTGCATCAAATAGTCGTTTTCGCACCCTCGTGATAGTCACACTGTAAACAGTCAAGAGTGGCTATACACAACTCTGCCGAGCGCGAGAAACTTAGCGAAGATTGGTAATGAGACCTAATGTCCCACTGTGAGTGGAGGTAATAAAAATCCGCATCACTGCCTCGCTGCCGGCTTTCAATCGCATCTCCACGATCCAGCGTCGCGACGGTCAGGATATGGATAGCCAGTTCGCGAACTGTATTCTCCCGGGCAATTGACACGACCAAGGCTTGCATAGGGCGGGGAATTTGTGAGACAAATTTGAGGGTCTTAATGCAGGAACCGTGATTCGCTCAACTGTACTCCTGCGCATTCCTTAGGAGGAACAAATGGAAGGGTTAATGAGAAAAACTTCGAAACTGGTTGGTCTTGCCGGGGCTGTGTTGGCCCTTTCGTTGCTCGCGGGATGTTCGTCGAACGAGCCGACGCCGGAACAGCGCGCCGTCAACGCGGCGAACCAGGCTGATCAGGCTGCGGCGCGCGCCGATGCGGCAGCCCAGAAATCAGCGGCATCAGCAGCGCAGGCGCAAGCGGCCGCGAGCCGCGTAGAGCAGGCGGCCAGCGATGCGAAAGCAGCCGCGGATCGCGCAGAAGCGATCGCGTCGAAGACGATGACGGAACGTCCCACGCGCCACTACCACGTCCATCATCACCATCATGCGGCGGCAGCGGATTCAGGCGCGGCGGCAGCTCCCGAGGCGGCTCCGGCGGCAGGTGGCGAAGCGGCTCCAGCGCCGGCTCCAGCCACTCCGTAATTTCGAGCAGGCTTGATAGCGACGAGGGCGGTTGCACCGGCAACCGCCCTCGTTTGTCTGTCCACATGTCGGACTGAGTACTCAGTTCCGGCTTTTGCGTTTTCCGACTGGCGATTACCCTGATACACCGCTTGGCCCGCAGTTGCGGAGCAACTCTCAGCTCGCGAATGTCACTATTACTTTCAGCGCTTCGGGCTTTTGCGCGGTCGCGAATGCCTCGGTAATCTGCGCCAGCGGAAATCTGTGCGTCACCAGCTCGGACGCATTGATCACGCCGCGTTCGACCAGCGACAGCGCCTCGCGCGTTTCGCCGGGGCCGCATGAATAGCTCGGGACGAGCCGCGTTTCGTTGAAGTAGAGATCGTGCGGCTTGACCAGCAGCTCGTCGTCGGGCGGCGTCGCGGTGAATTGCACGACGGTCGCGCCCTTGCCGGCGGCGGCGATGCCCGCGGTGATTGCTTTCGACGTGCCGGGGCCGACGATCACGACGTCGGCCATCGCGCCGTTGGTGATTTCGCGCACCTGCTCGACCAGGTTGTCGCCTTCGACGACGATTCCGCGATCCGCTCCGAGTTCGAGTGCGCGGTTGGCGCGCGAATGGAAGAGGTCGGCGCCGATGATCGTCGCGGCGCCGAGATGCCGCGCCAACTTAACGTGCATCATGCCCATGATGCCCAGCCCGATGATCAGAATCGACTCGCCGGCTTTCAGGCCCGAGCGCTTGAGCGACTTGACGACGCAGGCCGCCGGCTCGATCAGCACGCCGTCGGCGTCGGCCATCGAGTCGGGCAGCCGCAGCGTGTCGCGCTGGTTGTCGGCGCTGACGAGAAAGAACTCCGCCATTCCGCCCGGCACGATATTGGTCGCGCGCCAGGTCGCGCACTGGACGTACTCGCCGCGCCGGCACGCCGCGCATTGAAAGCATGGCGCATGATGGTGCACGAAGACGCGGTCGCCGGCCTTGAAGGCGCGCACCGCCGCTCCGATCTGCTCGACGACTCCCACCGGCTCGTGGCCGAGCACGAGTGGCGCCTTGCGCTTGATGTACCAGGGCATGATGTCGCCGGAGCAGATGCCGCAGGCACTCGCGCGAATCAGCATGTCGCCGTCGCCGACCGCGGGCCGGGCGCTTTCCTCGACCCGGATGTCGCCGAAATCGTAAAGCCGTGCTACCTGCATATAGTTACCGCCATGTTAGAATCGCATCATGCCACGGCCGAAATGCCCGCCGATAGCCGCTGACGTAATCGCCGAGATTGGCGACCAGGTCGTTTTGATCGAGCGCCGGAATTTTCCATTGGGATGGGCGATTCCCGGCGGGTTCGTCGACTTTGGCGAGACGGTGGAGGAGGCGGCCATCCGCGAGGCGCGCGAGGAGATCTCGCTCGAGGTCAGGATTCGCGCACTACTCGGCGTTTATTCGCGGCCCGAGCGCGATCCGCGCGGCCAGACGATCACGGTGGTATATGTCGCGCGCGCATCGGGGACGCCGAGCGGCGACGACGACGCCAAGAACGCCACGCTGTGCGATCCGCGCAATCCGCCGGCTCCGCTCGCGTTCGATCACAAGGAAATTCTTGCCGACTACGTGCACTGGCTCGATACGGGCGAGTTCCCCACCCCGTGGCGCAAGCTCTGATACGCATCGCGCGGCGCATCCGCGCGCAGCCGCGTCCACAAGATTAGCGCGGCGCTGAGATACCCAGCGGGCGGGCGAGCGGAGAAAATACCTCGACGAAAAACGGCGTGTAGTTGCAAAAATGCGGCCGCTCAAGTCCGGAGCGCAGTTCGGGTTTCGTGGCCTGCACCTTCCACGGATCGCCGCCAGCCGAATAGTCAGTCCACCAGCCGTAAAAGATGGCGAAATCGACGTCGTCGTAGCGCTGGGCCACGGCGCGTACATGCCGGACTAAATACCCGCGACGATCGCGAGAATCGCTGCCGCTGTCGTGGTAATCGGGAGGCGCCGAAGAAGCGTGCGCAAATCCGCGCGTTCGGCCATCTATTCCCAGCGCTTGAGCTTCGCCACGGCGCGCTCGATGCGATCGAATGCCTCGTTCAGATTCTTCACCGAAGTCGCGTAGGAAAGCCTGACGTGATCCGGCGCGCCGAAGTCGTTGCCGCCCACCAGCGAGACGTGCGCCTCGTCGAGCAGAAACGCGGCGAACCCGTCGCCGTCGGTGATCGTCTTGTCGCCGAAGCGGCTGCCGAGCAATTCGGATACGTTTGGAAAAGCGTAAAATGCACCCTGCGGGATATTCGGCAGCTTGAAACCGCGGATTCGCCGCACGCGCTCGACCACCAGCGCGTTGCGTTCGCGGAACGCCTCGAGCATCGGCTTGAGCTCTTCTTGCGGACCGATCAGCGCTTCGATAGCGGCGGCCTGCGTGATGGAATTGGGATTGCCGCTGTTCTGGCTCTGCAAGCGGCCGGCAGCCGCAATCGCTTCCTTCGGGCCGGCCGCAAATCCGATGCGCCATCCCGTCATCGCATAAGTCTTCGACAACGAGTTGAACACGATGCCATGCGCTTTGAGCCGCGGCTCGATGTGAAACAGATGCGGCGCCAGCCCGTTGTTGTACACGATGTGCTCGTAAACGTCGTCAGACATCACCCAGATGTCTGTGTCGACCAGCACGCGCGCGATCGCGGTGAGCGATTCTGGACCGTACACGGTGCCGGTCGGGTTCGACGGCGAGTTGAGCATGATGCCGCGGGTGCGCGGCGTAATCGCGCGGCGCAAAGCCTCGGGCTCGAGGATGAAGCCTGACTCTTCGGAGCACGGCACGAACTTCGGCTCGGCGCCCGCCAGCGCAACCATCGCGGCGAAACTCACCCACGCCGGCGTCGGAATGATCACCTCATCGCCCTCGTCGAACAGCGCGGCGATCACGTTGGCCTCGGCCTGCTTGCACCCGGCCGACGCGATTATCTCGCTCGGCTCGTAGTCGAGGTTGTTGTCGCGCTTGAGCTTGAGCTTGATCGCATTTTTCAGCGCCGCGGTGCCGCCCACCGG
>JBOHWI010000180.1:0-4411 GCA_050736675.1 Binatus sp. (SeqCode) | reverse complement strand
CGCTTGAACTTGCGGCTGCCGAGCACGTTGGTCCGCTCGCCGACGATCACCGGACGCGTGTCGTTGTCGATAACCAGAGTCTCGATTCCGGAAACGACGGAGCGCCTCAGCGTCGAGCGTGGTCGCGGACGCTTGCCCGCCACTGCATCCACCAGCAGGCGAATGTGTTCGGGGGTCGTTCCGCAGCACCCACCCACTAAATTAACCCAGCCGTTTTCGGCGAAGCGCGCGATTTTCCCGGCGAGCATCGCAGGCGTCTCGTTGTAATTTCCCTCTTCATCGGGCAGGCCCGCGTTGGGCACGCACGAGACGAAGAATTTCGAGATGCCCGAGAGCGTGCGCAGGTGATCGGTCATGAAGTCGGGACCGGTCGCGCAGTTGAGGCCCATCCAGAGCAAATCGCGATGCGCGAGCGAGGTGTAGAATGCCTCGATATCCTGCCCGCTGAGCAGTGTGCCCATCGTTTCGATCGTTCCCGACACGCAGACCGCGGGCGCGACGCCGAGTTTTGCGATCGCGGCCTCGATAGCGACGAGGCCGGCCTTGCAGTTGAGCGTGTCGTTGACGGTTTCGAGGATCAGGACGTCGGCGCCGCCTTCGATCAGCCCCTCGGCCTGGACTTGGTAACCGTCGCGCATCTGATCGAAGGTAACGCCGCCAGTGACCGAGATGCTCTTGGTCGTCGGTCCCATCGAACCTGCCACGAAGCGCGGTTTGTCGGCGGTGCTGAATCGAGCGGCTTCCTCGCGCGCGAGAACAGCGCTGAGACGATTAATCTCGCGCGCGTCCGGCTCGAGTCCGTACTCGGCGAGCACGATCGGGCTCGCCTGGAAGCTCGCAGTCTCGATAATGTCGGCGCCGACTTCGAGAAAGCCGTCGTGCATGCGGCGGATCAGATCGGGCCGGGTGCGCACGACGTTCTCGTTGCACCCCTCGTAGCGAGCGCCGCCGTAGTCCGCGGCGCTCAGATTCTCGCCGAGCACGAAGGTGCCGAATGCGCCGTCCAGAACGAGGATTCGTTCGGCGAGCAACTCCTTGAGGAGCTTGATCCTGTGCGCATCGGTGGTCATTGTTGTGTGCCCGTTCAGATGCGGGCGGCAACCAGTTAAGTTATCCTAGCGCTGCAAACCGCGCAATTTTGCCTGATTCGCGTCCGCGCAAGTTTCTTCCAATGAGCACGAATCCTCAATCACGCTTGGTGCTGGTAACGGGCGGCGCAGGGTTTATCGGGTCTCATCTGGTGGACGCCCTCATCGCAACAGGATTGCGCGTGTGCGTGATCGATAACTTCGCGACCGGACGGCGCGAGTATGTGAATGGCGCGGCTGATCTGATCGAGGCCGACATCCGCGACGCGTCGTCGATTGGCGATGCGTTCGACGGCGTCGATACGGTGTTCCACGTCGCGGCGCTGCCGAGGATTCCGCTTTCGATCGCGAAGCCGGTTGAGACGCACATGACCAACGTGGTCGGGACGCTGAACGTGCTGATCGCGGCGCGCGATCATAAGGTCCGGCGCGTTGTGTACTCGGGATCGTCGTCGGTGTACGGCGAGCAGGCGCAGATGCCGCTGGTCGAGACGATGACGCCGAATCCGCTGAATCCGTACGCGCTGCAAAAGTACGTCGGCGAGCAGTACGCGCGCATGTTCCATCGGTTGTTCGCGATGCAGACGCTCACGCTGCGTTACTTCGGCGTGTACGGTCCGCGGATGCCGCAGGAGGGGTCGTATGTGCTGGCAGTGGCGGCGTTCCTGAAAGCGCGGCGCGAAGGCCGTCCGCTCGAGATTCACGGCGACGGCGAGCAGACGCGCGACTTCACGCATGTCAGCGACGTGGTGTCGGCGAATATCCTCGCGATGGACTGCGAGATCGCGGATGGGCGCGCGATCAATATCGGGCGGGGTGAGAATGTCAGCGTGAATCGAATTGCGGCGATGATCGGTGGACCTGCCGTTCATCGCGAAGCGCGGGCCGGCGACATGCGCGATACGCTGGCGGATCGTACGCAAGCCAAGCGGGTGCTCGGATGGCGTCCGCGCGTGTCGATCGAGGAAGGAATCGGAGAGCTGCTGAAGGGTTGAGAGCCGACAGAGGCCTATGTGGGCGCGTCGCGCGATACCTGATAAGCTCGCTCGTGAGGCGAACCCCGATGGCGACCTACCTCGAATATTTGAACACGGCCATGAAGAAAGCCCGGTTTGAGCGGATGGAGAATGGAGACTACTTCGGCAGCATCGCCGGATTCGACGGACTATGGGCCAGCGGACATACGCGCGAAGAAGCGGCGCGCGACCTATATTCCGCGTTAGACGGCTGGGTCGACGTTCATCTCAGAGTTGGTCGACAATCGATTCCACCGATTGAAGGAGTGGATCTTAACAGTCTGCCAAGGCTGCTTGAGGATTAAAGCATTGGCCGCCAGCCATGCCCGGCCTCACGCCCTGTAAACGCCGCGAGTTCATCCGAAAGCTGAGAGCGCTTCACTACGCCGGACCCTACAGCGGCGGCAATCACAGTTTTATGGCAAGGACGCCGGCAGTAACGACCTTCGGGGCTGCGCAGACAATTCGAGTGCCGAACACCGACATTGACGTCGCACTTTTGAAGCGTATTTTACGAAATGCCGGCATCTCAGACGACGCTTTCATTGATGCGTGAGAGCTGAATGAAGAGGGCCGATCGGAGTACGATCGGCCGTTCGCGTGATACGATCTGCTGCGCGCGCCTACTCGAACATCAGGACCGTGCGCGCGACTTCGCCGGCCTTCATTGCGCGGAAGGCTTCGTTGACGTCTTCGAGTTTGCCGCGGCGCGTGATCATGTCGTCGAGGTCGAGGCGGCCCTGCTGATAGAGCTCGATGATGCGTGGCATGTCGATGCGGAAGCGGTTCGATCCCATGAAGCATCCCTGGATGCGCTTCTCGAACAACAGCGAGAAGCCGTCCACGTCGACCTTCTGCCCGAGCGGAACCATCCCGACAATCGTGGCGACGCCGCCGGCGGTGAGGGACTGGTAGGCCTGCTCGGCCGCGACCTTGAGGCCGATCGCTTCGAACGAATACTCGACGCCGCCGCCCGTGAGCGCGCGAATCTGATCGACCGCATCGCCCTTGGACGCATCGACAGCGTGAGTCGCGCCGAGTTTCTTGGCGAGCTCGAGCTTGGCGGGGAATTTGTCTACGGCGATGATCATGCGCGCGCCGGCGATTCGGGCACCTTGGATGATCGCGAGGCCGACGCCGCCGGCGCCGAACACGGCGACCGTCGAGCCCGGAGCGACCTTTGCGGTGTTGAGCGCAGCGCCGACGCCCGTCATCACGCCGCATCCGATCAGCGCGGCGCGATCCAGAGGCACGTCGTTCTCAATCTTCACCAGCGCGTTTTCATGCAGCAGCATTTTCTCGGCGTAGCCCGACAGGTCGGCGAACTGATTGACCATCTTGCCCTTCTGCGAGAGGCGCGGCTTGTCGCTCGCGGCGCGCTGGGTGGCGGCCTTGTTCGAGCAGAGATTCGGATGGCCCGACATGCATTCCTCGCAGTAGCCGCAAAAGACCGACAGGCACGCGATCACGTGGTCGCCGGGCTTGAGGTAGGAGACCTGCGAGCCGACTTTCTCGACGACGCCGGCAGCCTCGTGGCCGAGAATCGCGGGCGTCGGCCACATGTAGAGGCCGTCCACGAAATGGAGATCGCTGTGGCACACACCGCTGGCGACGGTGCGCACGACGACTTCGCGCTCCTTGGGCTCGTCGATATCGACCTGCTCGATGGTGAGTGGCTGACCGGGACCGTGGAAGACAGCAGCTTTCATGGATTGCTCCTTTTTTCCTGAAGGGCGCTAATTGAACATCAGGACCGTGCGCGCGACTTCGCCGGCCTTCATCGCGCGGAACGCGTCGTTGACGTCCTCGAGTTTGCGGCGCTGGCTGATCATGTCGTCGAGGTTGAGCCGGCCCTGGAGGTAGAAGTCGATGTACTTGGGCATGTCGATGCGGAATCGGTTCGAGCCCATGTTGGAACCTTGCAGTTTGCGCTCGGTGAGAAACATATAACCGTCGATTTCGACCTTCTGGCCGACGGGAATCATCCCGATGACGGTTGCGGTGCCACCGGCTTTGAGCGCGTTGAACGCCTGCTCGGCGACCTTCTTGAGACCGATCGCTTCGAAGGAGTAATCGACGCCGCCGCCGGTCATCTTGCGGATTTCATCGACTGGATCGCTGCTCGACGCGTCGACGGTATCAGTCGCGCCCAGCCGCTTCGCCATCGCCAGCTTGCCCTCGAACTTGTCGACCGCGATTATTTTGCGCGCGCCCGCGATCCGCGCGCCCTGGATTGCCGCGAGTCCGACTCCGCCCGCGCCGAAGACCGCGACCGTCGAGCCCGGCTCGATCTTCGCGGTATTGAGC
>JBOHWI010000179.1:0-7421 GCA_050736675.1 Binatus sp. (SeqCode) | reverse complement strand
CAGTAGTAGAGCTGGAGCTCATACTCGACGCGTGGAGCGGGCTCGACGGCGCCGCGCGCAACATTGGTTTCGGGCATCTGTTACGTCAACCTTCCTGTCCAACCCACACTAATCCCCGCGGGCATGCGGGGCAAAGCGCTTTTGTCTCCGATGCGACAGTCAATCCAGCAACCTTCCGACGCGCTCCTTCAACGCCGGATCGCCGGCCATGAACAAGGCCGGCAGGCGCAAGGTGAGCTCGATCCAGCTGCGATCGCGGCGCCCCACTTCGCGCAATATTGCGAGACCGTCGTCGATCTTGCCGAGTCCAAGCAACGCGATCGCGTGCCAGTAGCGCATCTCGGGATTGTCGCCGATCAGCCGCTCCGCGTCGGTGAATTCACGTTCGGTCGCCGCCAAGTCGCCTCGTTGAGCCGCTTCGTTGCCGAGCCGCATATGAATGTAGGCGCGGCGGACAGAAACGAGTCGACGAATCTCGACGAGCGGCTCGGGCGCGTCGTCAACGCGGAGGTCGAAAATCGTGTCGACCCAGGGGCGTCCCGTGGACTTCGCCTCCACAATCAATATCGCCGCCGATTGCCGGCCGCGAATGTCGCCGCCTTCAGCCTCGGCCGCATCGAGCACCGCGAGGAATCGATTGACCAGCTCGCCCTTGGCGCCTCGGTACGCCTCGGCCATTGCGGGCCATACCGAGTTCTTGAGCATCATGTTGGCCTGCACCGAAAATCCGTCACCGACGATGTGCCCGGCTTCTGGGATCGTCGTTTGGCCGGTGTGAGCCGCAGCGCGGCCGAGCGCATCGACCATCGCGACCTGCCGAACGTCGCGCTTCTGATCTGCGGCGACCAGCCCGGCGAGAGCGTCGGGCGCGCTCTTGCGCGCGCGCATCAGGTCGAGTCCGAGCTTGCCGTACGCGGGATCGGAGGACGCCTGCGACGCGACCGCGCCCACGCCAGCTTCCGCCCAAGTGACGACCGAGCCGGCGGAGAAGTAATGCGACTGCACGGCGACGCCGAGCCGGCCAGTGTCGGGATCGCGCGCGACGATCGAGTAGGTGTGTATGAGCGGATCGGCGATCGGGCCCATTGGATGTCCTCCTGCGAAGAAGAAATGATTGTGGTATTGCGCCAGAGAGATCGCCACCTGAGTTCGCCGGTCAAATGGCTGGAGAGTAGGATTAAAGAGTGAAGACAAACCCGTTCCCGTGGTTCCCGTGGTGGCCGAAGGTCGAGGAGAGCCACTATGTGCCGATCATAGTAGTCGCACTCCTGCTGGCGGTGGTCTTGATTTATTTTTCTGGAATCTAAAACGCGTTCGAGATCCAAGAGGGCAGCAAAGAATAACCTGCCGCCCGGAACTGAACGATGGACCGGATATTGGCGTCGAAGTTGTTTATGTTTTTCGCGATCGGTCTCGCGATCGCTTACGCGTTGTTGCACTTCAATGAGCTCCGCAGCGAGTACAACGCGTTGGTCAGCTACATCTTGCCCTGAATCAAGTGGGCCGCAGTTTTGTTTTGCAACTAGGTTGCCTCCGCGCAACTGATGTCTTATAAACGCGATTGATGCCGTCGGTACATTCATCGCTCGCTTCCGAGCCGCGCGAACGCGCGTCGATTCGCGAGATTCTCGATCAAGCGCTGGCGGGTGTGCGCTTGAGCGATGCGGACGCGATCGCGCTCATCGAATGCCCCGACAGCGACCTCGACGCGATGCTCTCCGCTGCGGCTGAGCTTCGCGATCGCGGCAAGGGCCGCTACGTCACCTACTCGCGCAAAGTCTTTTTACCGATTACTAACCTGTGCCGCGACCGATGCACTTACTGCACGTTCCGCAAAGATCCCGGCGACCCGGGCGCGTGGACGATGATGCCCGACGAGATTGCGCTGTGGTCGCGGCGCGGCGCCGAGCTCGGATGCAAAGAAGCGCTGATGTGCCTCGGCGACAAGCCGGAGGTCGGGTTCAAAGAATATCGCGAGACGCTGGCGACGCTCGGCGTCCGCACGACGATTGAATACGTCGGCCGCGCGTGCGAGATTGCGCTTGCCGAAGGGCTGCTGCCGCATACCAACGCCGGCTTGATGACGTCCGATGAAATGCGCGCGCTGCGCCCGCTCAACGCGAGCATGGGCCTGATGCTCGAAAATATTTCGCCGCGGCTGCGTGCGCGCGGCGGAGTGCATCAGGCGGCGCCCGACAAGGATCCTGCGCTGCGGATTCAGATGATCGACGAGGCCGGCGAGCTGCGGATTCCGTTCACCACCGGAATCCTGCTCGGCATCGGCGAGACTCCGGCGGAACGCGCGCTGAGCCTGACGGCGATTCGCGACACCCATGAGCGTCACGGTCATATCCAGGAAGTGATCATCCAGAATTTTCGCGCCAAGCCCGAGATCGCGATGGCCGACGCGCCAGAGCCTGACGCCTACGATATGGCGCGCGCGATCGCGACTGCGCGCCTGGTGCTCGGGCCGTCGATGAACGTGCAGGCGCCGCCGAACTTGTCGCCGCGCCAGATCGAGTTGTTTTTGAGCGCCGGGATCAACGACTGGGGCGGGATTTCACCCCTCAGCAAGGATTACGTAAATCCCGAGGCGCCGTGGCCGCATATCGAAAGGCTCGGCGTGCAATGCGCGCGCGCGGGATTCAAGCTTGGCGAAAGGCTCGCAATTTACAACGAATACATCAATGATGAATGGCTCGACCCGGCGGTCGCGACTAAAGTGCGCGCGATATGGGATCGACCTGTCGGAGGCCAATCATGAACCTGGAGTACTGGCGCACTCACGTCGACGAAATCGAGGCGACCCCGGTTGACGCTTTGCTCGGCAAAGCGTCTGCGCCGGTGCGCACCGCGCTTGAACACGCTCTGCTAAAGCGCGAGCTGACGCCCGAAGAGGGGCTGCTGCTGTACACTGCCGCCGGTGACGATCTTCGTGCGACGGTGAAATGCGCCGACCTTGCGCGCGCCGAGGACATCGGCGACGAAGTCACCTACGTCGTCAATCGCAATATCAACTTCACCAACATCTGTTTCGTGGGATGCCAGTTCTGCGGCTTCAAGCGTCAGCGCTGGGAGGCCGATGCCTACGACCATTCCGACGAAACGATCGTGCGCAAAGTGGCAGACGCGGTTGCGCGCGGTGCGACCGAGATCTGCATGCAGGGGGGCATCAACCCCGACATGCCGCCGTTCAAGTATCGCGACCTGCTCGACGCGATGAAGGGCGCGTTTCCCGAGATACACATCCACGCGTTCTCGCCGATGGAAATAATGTACGGCGCCAAGCGCGTGCGAATGGACTACCCGGAATACATCACGATGCTCAAAGAGCACGGGCTCGGCTCGATTCCGGGCACCGCGGCGGAAATCCTGGACGACGGCGTGCGCGAGATCCTGAGCCACAAGAAAGTCGATGTCGCGGCGTGGGTCGAAATAATAACCACCGCGCACGCGGTCGGCGTGCCGACGACGTCAACCGTGATGTACGGCCACGTCGAGAGTCCGCAACATGTAGTGAATCATCTCGATTTGATTCGCACGATCCAGAAGCAGACGCACGGCTTCACCGAGTTCGTGCCGCTGCGGTTCATCCATCAGAACACGATGCTCTATCGCAAGGGCCTGGTCTCGCCGGTGGAGCGCGGCCAACTTGATTTCCAGATGTATGCGGTCTCGCGCCTGTTCCTGCGCGGGCAAATCGACAATATCCAGACCTCGTGGGTCAAGTGCGGCGTGGATCTCGCGGCGCTCACGCTCAAGGCCGGTTGCAACGATCTGTCGGGCACACTGATGGAGGAAAGCATCACGGCGCAGGCCGGTGGCGACTCGGGCGAGTTCGTGCCGGTCGATTTGTTCGAGGAAAAAGCGCGCGAGATGGGTCGCGTCGCGGTCGAACGCACCACGCTCTATAAAAAGCTCTACGGAAGAAAGGCACCCAATGGCGCGCGTCCAATCGCGACCTCTCCCGCCCCGGCAGATCACCACGTTAGCGGGGGGAGTGGGTGCGGCTAAGTTCATCCGCGGACTGGTTCGGCGAATCGATCCCGCGCGGCTGACGGTCGTTGTCAACACCGGCGATGACGAAACCTTTTACGGGCTGCACGTTTCGCCGGATATCGACACCGTCACCTACACGCTTGCGGGCGCGGTGAATCGCGCGCAAGGCTGGGGACTCGACGGCGAATCGTTCAACGTGCTTCCTGCGCTTGAACGCTTTTACGGCAAGCCGTGGTTCGGGCTGGGCGATCGCGATCTCGCGACTCATCTATATCGCACTGAGCGGCTCCATCAAGGCGCATCGCTCAGCCGCATCACGACGGAAATCGCGCAGGCGTTCGGAGTCAAGTCGCAAATCATCCCGATGAGCGACGAGCGCGTGCGCACTTTCGTGAAATTGCGCGGGCGTCGTGCGATCCCGTTCCAGGAATACTTCGTGCGCGGTGGCGCTCGCGGCGCAGTCGAGAAGATCGAACTGCGAGGAATCGCCACGGCGCGCCCTACTCCGGCGGTCCTCGCGACGATTCGCAAATCCGCCGCGATCATCCTGGCGCCGTCGAATCCGTTCGTCTCCCTCGGGCCCATTTTGCGACTAACGGGCATGCGAGCTGCGCTGCGCAAAGTTAAGTCGCGGGTCGCGGCTATCAGTCCGATCGTCGGCGGCAAGACGATCAAAGGGCCCGCCGACAAAATGCTCCGCGGCCTTAAGATGGAAGTCTCGCCGCTCGGAGTCGCGCGGCTCTATCGCGACATCGTGGGTCTGTTCGTCCTCGACAACGCCGATCGGCGTTACGTCGATTCGATCGAGCGGCTTGGGATGCGCGCGATCGCGACCGACACGATCATGAACACTCCCGAGCGGGCCGGCGCGCTGGCTGAAGTGGTTCTGCGAACGCTTGCGGTGTAGTAGGCTGGTCGCGCCGATGCGCACGATAAGTCTCACAGCTATCGAGGGCATTCCGATGGTGCAGGCGGGCGACGATCTCGCCGCACTGATCGTCAACGGCCTCAACCACACCGGCATCAAGCTCGAAGCCGGCGATATTCTCGTCGTCTGCCAGAAGGTAGTCTCGAAGGCCGAGGGTCGCGTCGTGAATTTCAAGGATTTCGAGCCCTCCGAATTCGCCAAAGCTTACGCCAAGCGCTGGGAAAAGGATCCGCGCGCAGTCGAGATCGTGCTGCGCCAGACCAGCCGAATCGTGCGCAACGATCGCGGCGTGCTGATCGTCGAGACCGGACCGGGATGGGTCTGCGCCAACGCCGGGGTCGACGAATCCAACAGCCTCGAGGACGACCGCGCGATCCTGTTGCCCGAAGATCCCGACGCGTCCGCGCGCCGTCTGCGCGACGAGATTCACCGGCGCACCGGCGTCGGCGTCGCGGTGCTGATCACCGACACCTTCGGCCGTCCCTGGCGCGACGGCCTTACCGAGATCTGCCTCGGAATCGCAGGCATGAATCCGATCCTGGATTTGCGCGGCACCACCGACCTCGGCGGCCGCGAATTGCATCATACGGTCGTCGCGATCGCCGACGAGATAGCGTCCGCCGCGGGCCTGCTGATGGAAAAGGCGGGCGCCATTCCCGCAGTGCTGGTGCGCGGATACCAATACGAACCGTCCGAGAGCAGCGCGAAGATATTGATTCGCCCCGCCGAAGCCGACTTATTCCGCTAGTACGATTTCACTGAAAAGTGAATATGAAAAGAGCGAAAGCAACTCAACTCGCCGCCGCATCGACGCCAGAGGTGTCGAACCCCGCACGCCTGGTCGAAGCCGATCTGGCGGCGGCCGAAGCGAAACTCTCGCGCCTGCTCGACTCGAACGAATCGATCATCGCGGAAATCTGCCACTACCTGGTTGACGCGGGCGGCAAGCGGCTGCGGCCGACGTTCATGATGCTCGTGTACCGCGCATGCGGCGGGAGCGAGGCGAAAGCCGAGGACGCGATCGACGCGGCAATCGCACTCGAGCTGATCCACTCGGCGACACTGCTGCACGACGACATCATCGACCGCGGACTGCTGCGCCGGGGCAAGCCGTCGGCGTTCGCACGCTACGGATTTGGACCGTCGCTGATCGCGGGCGACTACCTGTTCTGCCGCGCGTTCGAGGTATGCGGCCGCTTCGAAGAACGCCTTGTGCGCACAGCGGCGCAGGCCTGCATCCACCTCACCGAAGGCGAAGTGATGGAGAGCAGGTTCCGTCACAACGCGGCCGCAACGCTGAAAGATTACATCGCGGTGATCGATCGAAAGACCGCATCGCTGTTCCACGCCGGCGGCAAAGTGGCGGCAGATCTCGCGGGTGCGCCGGCCCGGACAATCGCCGCGATGGCGAAACTCGGGACCGCGATGGGTCTCGCATTCCAGATGGTCGACGACCTGCTCGATATACTGGGGCCGGAAGAGAAAATCGGTAAACCGGTCGGTTCCGATTTGCGCGCCGGCATCCCGTCGCTGCCGGTGGTGCTCGGCGTCGAGCGCAGCGCCGAATTGCGCGGACTGTTTCAGAACGGCACCAGGATGGACGGCGCAGTGCTCGAGCGGGCGCTTGACCTGCTGCGCGACCCGGAGATTATCGCTACTACGCGCCGCCTTGCCGCGGAGCAGGTCGCAATCGCGCGACTAACTCTCGATGAGCTCGAACCGTCGCACTATCGCGACGGCCTGGCGACGTTGATCGACGACCAAACCTTCCGCGAAGTCTGAGATGCCGAACGCAATCGTCGTCGGCGCCGGACCCGCAGGCGCCCTGCTCGCCTACCTGCTCGCGCGCCGCGGCGTGCCGGTGACGCTGCTCGAACGACAGACCGATTTCTCGCGCGAGTTCCGCGGCGAGATCCTAATGCCGTCGGGAATCGCCGCGTTCCACGAAGCCGGTCTTCGTCAACAGTTCGACGCCCTGCCCAATCTTCCGATGGATACAGTCGAGCTCTTTCGCGGCGAGCGGCGAATAATCGCCATCCCAATCGACAACCTCGACCCGCGTCCGCGCGTCGTGCCGCAACCCGCGATGCTCGAGATGGTTGTTGCCGCGGCCGCGAAATTCCCCGGCTTCAAGCTCGAGCGCGGCGTCACCGTGCGCGATCTCATCTGTGAGAAGGATCGCGTGGCCGGGGTTCATGCCGATACACTTCAAGGTCCGCGGGATTTTCGCAGCGACTTCGTCATTGCATGCGACGGGCGCGCGTCCGCAATTCGAAGACGCGCCGCGCTCCCCGAAGACCGCATCATGCAGGGCTTCGACGTGGTATGGGGCCACGTCGCCGGCCATTTTCTCGATGGCCGCACCGCGCGCGGCTACATCGGGAGCGGGCACCTGCTCATCATGTATCCGTCCCCCGAAGGGCACATGCAGATCGGATGGGTAATAGACAAGGGGACCTTCGGCGACGTCAAAAAAATGGGCGAAGGATGGATC
>JBOHWI010000178.1:0-13933 GCA_050736675.1 Binatus sp. (SeqCode) | reverse complement strand
CTGCCCGTTCTGCTGGCAATACCGCTGGCCAGCGGATGCCAGTCCGAGGCGAAGAAGCATCTATATAAAGCCGAAGATCTGTTCGAAAAGCGCGATCTCGACGGCGCCAAGAAAGAGCTCGAACTCTCGATAAAGGCCGACCCCAACAACCTCGACGCGCACAAGTCGCTCGCACACATCGATGAAGCTCTCGGCGACCAGGAAGGCGCGGCCAAGGAATACATGGCCGCCTCGACGCTCGATCCCACCGATCAGAAGCTCCTCGACAAGGCGCGGCTGTACAAGCAGCTCGAGGACCTGGCGAATTCTTCGGGCAAGGCGCTCGACGACATCAAGGCCGGGAACGTCGACCAGGGCGTCGGCACCCTGAAGGAAATCATAACGACCACCAGGATCCCGGCGGCCCGTGAGAAAGCCGTCAAGGCGCTGGCCGACGCGATCCCGATCATCGAAAAACTTGGCGACCAGCAGGTTGCCGACAAGAAGTACGCCGACGCCGTCGATACTTACGACAAGGGCGTCCGGGCCGCGATGCTGCTGGCGAGGGCGCACAGGCAGGACACGCTCGGGCCCGAGGCTGACCCGATGATGCACAAGATCAACCAGGCAGCCAAGCTGGCGGGCACGCCCGACACCACCTTCAAGCTGTTCAACGACGTGATCGGCGACTATCCCGACGACAAAGTCGCCAACATGGAATTGGCGCAGGTCTATCTGAGCAAGACTCCGCCCGACTATACCACCGCCGCCGATCTCGAAGAGCGCGCCGGCGCACCCGACGACCAAGTGCGCAAACTCCGCGACGAAGCCAAGAAGCATCGCAAGAAGTGAGCGGACGCAATCCAAGCTCGCGACTGCGATGAGCTAGGGCCGGAATCGACGCCCGATGCGCCGGCGCGGCTACATCGCGGTCGAGGGCCCCATCGGAGTGGGCAAAACGAGCCTCGCGCAGGCGCTCGCCCGCGAGTTGGGTGCGCGCCTGATTCTAGAGGACGCCGACAACAACCCGTTCCTGCCCCGCTTCTACGCCGATCCGGAAAAGTACGCGTTTCCCGCGCAGCTCTATTTTCTGCTCACGCGCCACAGCCAGCAGCGCGAGCTCAAGCAGCAGGATCTCTTCACCCAGGCGACCGTCGCCGACTACTTGTTCGCCAAAGATAAAATTTTCGCCGCGATGAACCTCGCGCCCGACGAGCTCAAGCTCTACGACAACGTCTACAAACTGCTCGACGCCGAGATGGCCAGGCCCGACCTCGTCGTTTACGTGCGCGCGACCGTCGAGGTGCTGGCCGAACGCCTGCGCAAGCGCAATCGCGACTTCGAGCGCCACATCAGCTTCGACTACCTAGAGCGCGTGTCGTCGGCCTACCGCGATTTCTTTTTCTACTACGACGAAGCCCCGCTGCTGGTAGTCGACACCTCGGATATCGACTTCGTCGCCAACCCCGAAGACCTGAGCGAACTGATCCGCGAAATAGACCGCGCCGGCCCCGGCACCCAGTACTTCGTCCCCCGCAAGAACTAGGACCGCGCAACGCCAGCCCCTCTGTCGTCCTGATTGAAGCGAGCAGTGCGCGCAGTCTCGTCATCCTGACGACGGGAGCGTTAGCGACGGGAGGAAGGATTTCGGACAGCTTCGCGCCAGCGAAGCCGGTTCCGGTCTCTGAGATCGACGCATCCAAATTGTATTGTCATTAAAGCCACAGAATCCCGCCCCCTCCTTGCCTCGCCCACTTGTTCTCAGGGGATGAACTTTTCAGCCTGACGCTCATGCGCTCAAAATGCTAATCCATAGGGTATACACAGCGGTCAAAATTCCCCGCGCCAAAAACTCGGGAACCAATCCGCCCCGAGAGACAAAAAATGACGGAACGAAGCTACACTTGGTAGTGCGATCGTCATCAAACCACAACCTGTAGTGTGAAAATGCCACTTTCCACTAAGTCGCGATTCTCATTTTCACTCTGGAATGACCCCGGCAAAGGCCTCCAACAGGCACAACGTCGTGTCAGTTTGATTAATACTCCGAGCAGGCTTCAGTCTCGCTTGACATACACGAAGAAATAGCGAAAATAAGCCTCTTCAAGGAGGACAATCCGATGGCGACTTGGCTGGAATTCGAGAACGACGCTCCCGACATCGCAGAGGCCGGAAGACGGCTGCTCTATCAGTTCAAGGTTGGCCTTGCCTTTCTCGCGACACTACGCAAGGACGGCGCGCCGCGCCTGCATCCGATTTGCCCCACTATCGTCGACGGCCATCTCTACGGGCTCATCGGACCGTCGCCCAAGCGCGCCGACTTGCGCCGCGACGGGCGCTACGCGCTGCACACCTTTCCGCCCGTCGACGTTGACGACGAGTTCCTCGTGATGGGCCGCGCGACCGTTATCGACGACAAGGCGATCGAGGAAAAAGTTCGCAACGACTGCGTCAGCCGTGGCATGACCACCACCGGCGATGACCTCCCGTTCGAGTTCCGCATCGAAAGCGTGATGCATGCGAAATACCCGGGCGGCCACGGCACCTGGCCGCCGAAATATTCGATTTGGAAATCGCGCTGATGCTATGACGGAGATCGATGGCGTCGAAAGACAAATCAGCGCAGCTGGCGATTGGCTTTCGTGTGAAGACCGGGCGCGCGACCGCGGTCGTGATGGCGGGGCCGGCGTCCGCTCCGCGCGTGCTGTCGCGCAGGAGTTTGCAACTGTGGGATCCTGCGATTCCCGAGTCGCATCAGCCGTGGCATTCCGAGCTCGAGTTGCCGCCCGACGAGAGCGCGCGCGTCGTGCCGAAAGCTCTCAAAGCGGTCGAACGGGTCGCGCTGTCCGCGTTGCGCGAGCTGGCCGGCGAACTGCCGGCGTCGAGCTCGATCCTGGGAATTGCGCTGGTCGCCGGCAGCGCGACGGATCCCGAGTCGATTCGCAATCCTCACATGCGCGCGCACGCCCGCGAAGGCCGGCTCTTCCCGCACGCGCTCGCCGCAGCCGCCAGGGCGATGCGCATCCCCGCCGTCACGCTCGTCGAATCCGAAGTCTTCGCCCACGCTGCCGCGAAGCTCGGCAAAACGCCCGACGCCATCAAAGTCGCAGTGACGGAGCTGGGCCGCGCCGTCCGCAAGCCGTGGAGCGCCGAGGAAAAAGCCGCCGCGGCCGCGGCCTGGATTACACTTGCCGGCTGAGCGTTACGCGTCGCGATCGTTGAATGCGATCTCGATGTTGTCCGCCAGCTTGAAGTCCTTGTCGGTCACTCCGCCCGCGTCGTGGGTCGAGCATGAGAACGTGACCCGCGTGTAGTTGATCGTGATGTCGGGATGATGGTCGGCGGCCTCCGCAATCTCGGCCACCTTCTGCACGAATTCGATGCCGTGAAGGTACTCCTTGAACTTAAACATCCTGGCGATGCCGTTGTCCTTGTACTCCCATCCGGGTAACGCCTTCAGTTTTTCAGCAATTTGATCCGCGTTGAGCTTCGCCATAGTTGAGAACCTCCGCTGCCACTTCTCATCCTAGTCCCGCGCCTCTCGATCGCAAATGACCGGCGTTGTACGCATCGCGCGCTGCTGTGGTAATAGAAAATTACTATGGCGAACAAATACGTTACCGACGAAGCTCGCAAGCAAATCGGCAAGACCTCCGAACCGCGCACCTACGAGGTCGAGCGCGGCGCGATTCGCCGCTTCGCCGAGGCGATCGAGGATCGCAATCCGCTCTTCAACAGCGAGCGCGACGCGCGCCAGACCCGCCACGGCAGCATGATCGCGCCGCCGACTTTCTGCCGCTCGATGGGCGCGCCGATCCCCGACATCAGGCTCGACATGCCGACCGCCCGCGGTCTCGACGGCGGCTCCGACTGGGAGTACTTCGTGCCGATTCGCCCCGGTGACCGCATCACCGTGCAGTCGAAGCTCGTCGATCTGCGCGAAGCCGCCGGCCGCCTCGGCCCGATGGTTTTCTCGGTGGTCGAGACCACTTACACCAACCAGTTCGGCGAGGTCTGCGCCGTCCAACGCTCGACCGGAATCCGCTACTAGAGGAACGCAACGATGGCAAAGCAAACCTATTTCGAAGACGTCGAAGTCGGCACCGAGATCGGGCCGCTCGAGAAAAATCCGACCACCCAGCAACTCGTCCGCTACGCGGGCGCGTCGGGCGACTTTTATCAAATCCACTACGACAAGGATTTCGCGCTCGGCAACGGCCTGCCCGGCGTGATCCTGCACGGCGCGTTGAAGAATGCGTTCCTCGGACACCTGATGACCGACTTCGCCGGCGAGCTCGGATGGCTGCGCAAGCTCGGTGTGCAGTACCGCGGGATGGATCAGCCCGGAACGAAAGTCGTCGCGCGCGGCAAGGTCTCGAAGAAATATTCGGCAGGCGGCAACCACCTGGTCGATTGCGAAATCTGGCTCGAGAACGCCAAGGGCGAGAAGACCACGCCGGGCTCCGCCACCGTCATCCTGCCCTCTCGCGCCGCGAGCCAGTGAAAAGTGAAGAGCTGAGGTAACACGCGATGCCGATCCGGCGCGAATTCCCGCCGCGATCGCTGAACGCCGAGGCGCTCAACGAGGGCCGCGTCGATTCGCACTACACCAAGGTGCTGATCCGCCTGCTCGCCGCGCACGCGATGGCCGAGAAGCTGACCGCTCTCGGCTACCAGCGCGCGCTCGCTACGCTCGATAATCCCGAGCTCCGCCCGATCGTCGAGAAGAACTTCGCCGAGGAGAAGAAACACGCGCGGCTCATTTACGACGCGCTCGAAGAACTCGGCGTCTCGCAGCAGGCCGCCGACCGCTCGATGGTCGCGGTGCTCAAGGCGCCGTCGTTCGACGCGCCCAGTTACTTCGCCGGCAAGGCCGAGGGCGAGCTCGACCTGCTGATGGCGTCGCTCAGCCTCGACACCACCGGCCTCATCATGATCGGCGAGAACTACAAGGAGTCGAGCTACGCGCCGCATGCGCGCGCCGCCGAGATAATTCTCGACGAGGAAGCCGACCACGAAATCTTCGCGTCGCGCCAGCTCGGCGACGCGGTCGACCGCTTCGGCGTCCAATCGGTGAACACCGCACTGCGCCGATGGATCCCGCGCGCCGTTAATTTCTTCGGCCCGCCCGGCACGGGCTTCACCTACGACTGCATAAGATACGGCCTAAAATCCCGCGACAACGAAGAACTCGCCGAACTCTACGTCACGATGCTCTCGCGCCGCTGCGAGCAACTAGGCCTCGAGGTGCCGGCGCTCACGGCAGCGTATCCCCACGCCCTCGCCTGAGTCTTTCCTATTCCCGCCCCAGTGGTTTGTGCGTGGGAGGGTTAGGGTGGGGGACAAAAGTGCGGCGCGATTGTCTCGTGCGCCGCACATTCAGAATCTTGGGAATTAAGGTCCCCACCCGCCGATCGAGGACGAGCGTCGGCCTCCCCCGACAAACGTGGGAGGCGATTAAGATTTCCTCACTCGGCCCCACTCGATTCGCGTTTGCACATTGAATGTGAGCATTCCGTCGAGAGCGTGGCGATTCAGGATTGTGCTCATCGTGGCGTCGAATTCTGCCGATGCCTTTTCGCCAAGATGATCTTCCGACCACGTTGCGCGCGAATGCTGGCAGCGGAGATAGTCGGCGATGCTTTGTGAGAATCGCTCAGGCGCGGTGATCTTATGGCCGAGCGGTTCGAACATCGGATGGACCAAAACAGGCTCGGCGAATCGCTCTTGCACAGTCTTCCACCATCGGGGACGCCTCCCTTCGCGCGCCTCGACAAAGTCCAACATGAACGCCGTCTCTTCGCGCTCCCAGGGCGCATCGACGGGCGCATCGCCGTCGAGCACCGCGAGCATCGCGCCAGCGGCGAGCGCGTCGGCAAAGCGCGGGAGGGTTCGATCGAGATCCATCCAGTGGATACTCGACGCCGCGACGATCAATCCGTAAGGCGGATCGAGCGGAGCGTCCTCGATGGCCGCATGAATCCAGCGGATTTTCGCGCTGTCGGCGCCGGGCATAGAGCGCGCCACTTGCAACATCGCATCCGACGGATCCACAGCGTCTGCGCGTTCGATCCGATCGATCAGACCAAGCGTGATCTTTCCGGTGCCGCATCCCGCGTCGAGGACGATTCGCGGACGCCCGCGCATCAGCTCCAGGAGCGTATCGTACACTTCCGCCGGATACGGCGGACGAAACCGATAGTTCTTCGCCATCCGCTCGGCGGAAAAACGACGCCCGCGGACACGATCGACAGTCGTCCGTTCGCTCACGCTTTCAATTCCTCTTCGAGCAAGCTTCATCGAATCATAGCGCGGACTCGAAGCGTCGCGCGCGCTCTCTCCCACGCGCGTCTCCCACGAAACGCGGCCGAAGCCATTTGCCATGAGACGCGATCTGCACTATTAGATCTCATATCGATCTCGTCGCACAGATTTCTCCCCGGGAGGTGACATCCCAATGGACGGCGACGCTTGGAACAGCCATCAATGGTCGACTCCTCAGGGGCGCCGCGTTCAGATCGAACCCGGCAAGGAACTCATACAACATCACTGTTCGCGATGCAGGCGCGATTTCGTGATGAATCCCGTGACCGGCGAACGATCCGCTGTTTACGTTTCGGTCTTCCGGTTTCGGAAGCTGCCTGAATTGATCACCAGGCAGTGGCTCGGAGAGCTGTGCCCGGGCGCGCCGCTTCCTTACGATATCGAAGTGCGCAGCCGGTTGATCGAACGTCGCGCCAGGTAGGTTTCGCCCCTGCCTTCCTGACAATTGGCCGCGGGTTTGTCTCTGCCGAGGGTGCCGAACGCGCCCACAGCATCACTCCTCGTCGAGCGCGCGCAGCGCCAGGCCGCGTGCAACCGACGTGAATTCGTCGCCCATGCGGATTCGATCGGCGCCGTAACGCTCGATAAAGATGCGCCGGACGGCGGGCACGAACGACGACCCTCCGGTCAGGAACACGCTGTCGATCGCGTCGGGCTTCAGCGCGACGGTCTTCATCAGCCGATCGACGCATCCGGCGATCTGTTCGAGGTAGCGCGCGATCCAATTCTCGAAGGCCGGCCGCGCAACTATCTTTTCGATCAGGACCGGCGGATCGGAAAACATGAAGTCCGCCGCTTCGAGCGCCGACAACTCGAGCTTAGTCTTCTCCACCGCGCGAAACAGGAAGTAGCCGAGATCGTTTTCCACGATATGAATCAGCGCGGCGATCTTTTCGGGCTCGAACGATTCGCGCTTCAGCTCCTCGAATCGAAGCATCGTCGCGCGCGCCTTCAGGAACGACAGATGATGCCATCGCTCGAGCCTGGTGTACGGCCAGGTCGGCGCCGGCAGCACCATCCCGTACGGCGAGCGGTATTTCGTGCCGCGGCCGAGCGCGGGCGCGACCAGATGGCGCATCACACGGCCGTCGAAGGCGTCGCCGGCGATGCCGACGCCGTCGTTGCCGAGGATCTCGTAACGGGCGGCGCCATGCATTGCGGCTGCGCGCGGCTTCAGTCGCAGCACCGAGAAATCGCTGGTACCGCCGCCGAAGTCCGCGATCAGGACCGTCTCGTCACGCGTGATTCTCAGCGCGTAGTCGTACGCCGCCGCGACCGGCTCGTACTCGAACACGACGTCCGTCCATCCGGCGCGGCGAATCGCGATGTCAAGCCGGCTGCGCGCGAGCGCCTCGTCGGGATTGCCGGCGGCTGCGAAATGGACCGGGCGGCCGACGACAATTCGCGGCGGCAACTCGCCGAACTGCGCGATCGCGGCGTCACGCAGCGCAGTGATGATCGGCGCGATCAAATCTCCCAGCGAGTAGGTCTCGCCCATGATGTCGGTGGACTCGAAAGTCTTGTCGGCCAGAAACGACTTGAGCGATTGCACGAGCCGCCCGTTGCCGGCCGCCGCGAGGTAGCGGCGAATCGCGTCGTTGCCGACCGAGACTGCGGAATCGGTCCCGCCGGTTTCCTCGGGCGCTTCGAAAAACAGGATCGAGCGGAAGGTCTCGGTCTGATCGCCACTTTCAGCGGCGGGAAACCGCGCGAGGCGCGGCGAGCCGTCGGCGCCGACGATTGCGATCGCGCTGTTGGTGGTGCCGAAATCGAGACCGACCGCCGCCACTTTGCCCGCGGCCGGAGCGCTGGAGATTTCCCGCATCATGGGTTTCACGATCAGTGCGCGTCGAACTCTTGTCAACGTTGAGCATCGCGCATATACTCGCCAAACCCTCAGGATGACGACCGCATTGCGATTGCTCGTCCGCCAAAACCGGTCCTTCAGCGGACGAGATTGCCTCGTCCGTATTTTTTTCAGGCGCGCATCGCCATCGCGCGTGCAGGAGGAAAAGAGTGCCACCGCAAATTCGCGAGTCTGAAGTTGCTGCGCAATGGGATCGCAACGCCGACGTGTGGGCCGACCAGGTTCGCAAGCGCTTCGACATTTTCCGCGAGCATTGGAACAATCCTGCTTTCCTTGAATTCGCCGGCGACCTGAGCGGCAAGACTGTGCTCGACGCCGGGTGCGGTGAGGGCCACAACACGAGGATCTTCGCACGACGCGGAGCTCGCATGACGGGCGTCGATCTGTCGGCGAGAATGATCGAGTTCGCACGCGAGGAGGAACTCCGCGAACCTCTGGGAATCAGCTACAAGCGCGCATCTTACACCGACCTGTCGGACTTTGGTGCGGAATCATTCGACGCGGTAATCTCGACGATGGCGTTGATGGACGGTCCCGACTTTCCGGGCGCGATGCGCGCGGTCGTGCGAGTGCTGCGCCCCGGCGGCATGCTCGCGTTCAGCATCCTGCATCCATGCTTCTCGACAAAGGGATTCGGCTGGATTAGAGATGACGCCGGCCGCGCCGTCAAATTTACCGTCGCCGACTACTTCAACGACGACGCGTGGATCGAGCGCTGGAAGTTCGGTCATGCGCCCAACGCGTCGCAGGTCCAGGAATTTGGCGTGCCGCGCTTCGATCGCACGCTCGCCGATTACATTAACCCGATCATGGCGGCCGGACTGCGCCTTGAAGAGATTTGCGAGCCGCGCGCGCCCGAGTCCGCCTGCAAACTGTATCCGGAAGCGTTCCGAAAATTTCGCGATCACATCGCGCTGTTCCTTTACGTTCGCGCGTCGAAGTCGTGAGACCAGGAATGCTTCGCGCAGTGACGGCAATTTTCGCGGCAGCTTGTGTGACGACGCTCGCCGGATGCGGCGTGCAGGGCGAAGCGTATCGGCCCCGGCCGATACCCGCGGCGCAGAGCCTGATCTACATCTACCGGCCGTACAAGTTTCTCAGTTCGCAGGCGGCTCCGATGGTCACCTGCGGACATGACAGTGTTGAATTGGAGCCGGGTGGATTTTACGAGTTCGTCCAGGACAGCGGAACGCTAACGTGCGCCGTCGCGGGCGACCAGACGGCTGATTATAAGTTCGACACGCGCGCCGGCGAGAGGTACTTCATCAAGGAAGAGGTCGATGCCGACGGGCTGGCCACTCGCGTGCGATTCATCCCGATGGATGCCGACGTCGGCCGCGACGAAATCAAGGCATGCAGCCTCCAGGGAATCAAACAGTGAGTCAAAAGTCGCGAATCGTAAGCCTGCTGCCGAGCGCAACCGAGATCGTTTGTGCGCTCGGTTTCGAAGATCGATTGGTTGGGCGCTCGCACGAATGCGACTTCCCGCAGTCGGTCGCGCGCATCCCCGCGCTGACGGAACCAAAGTTCAATCCCGAGGGCACCAGCGCGGAAATCGACGAGCGGGTGAAGAAGATCGTCGGCGACGCGTTGTCGGTCTATCGCGTCGATGCGGCGCGGCTGCGCGAGCTTCGGCCCGACGTGATCGTCACTCAATCGCAATGCGAAGTGTGCGCCGTCAGCGAGCGCGATGTGGAAGCCGCGGTGGCCGAGTGGCTGGGCGCGCGGCCGAAGATCGTTTCGCTTGCGCCGTACGGCCTCGACGACATCTTCAGCGACATGCAGCAGGTGGCGGATGCGCTCGAAGCGCGAGCGCGCGGCACGGAACTGGTCGAGCGGCTGCGCGCACGCCTCGCGAAGATCGCGGAGAAGGCCCGTAGCGCGCCAGAGAGACCGGGCGTCGTGACGATTGAGTGGATCGATCCGCTGATGGCGGCCGGAAACTGGATGCCAACGCTGGTCGAGATGGCCGGTGGCGTGAACCTCTTCGGCGTTGCGGGAGAGCATTCGCCGTGGATGAAATTCGACGAGCTCGCGGCCAAAGATCCCGATGTAATTTTGATTTCGCCGTGCGGCTTCAACATGGATCGTGCAGCGCAAGACCTGCCCGCGCTGACAAATCATGAGGAATGGAACGGGCTGAAGGCGGTGCGTACGAGGCGGGTGTTCATAGCCGACGGCAACCAGTATTTCAACCGCCCCGGGCCGCGAATCGCAGAGTCGCTGGAGATTCTGGCGGAGATCGCGCATCCGGAGCTGTTCCAGTTCGGATACGAAGGCGCAGGTTGGCGGCGATTAATCTGAGCCTGAATGCGTGGCGAGGCTATTTCTCCAGCCGGAAGAGAACCGCTCGCGCGCAACGAACTCTCCGCGCCCAATCGGTGCGTCGACTTTGCGATCGGTGACGATGGGCCTGCCGCGCGAGATTGTTATCTTCGGCCAGCCGGTAACCTCGAATCCTTCGAACGGGTCGTAGTCGGAGCGCGAGTGCATCTCGCGACTGTTGACGACGACCTTGCGATTGGAGTCGAAGACCACCAGGTCGGCGTCGGCGCCCTCGACGATTGCGCCTTTGCGCGGATACATCCCGAAAATTTTCGCGGCGTTGGTGGCAATCAGATCGACCCATCGCGAGATCGAGATGCGGCCCCTGGCGACGCCTTCGGAATAGAGCATCGGCACCAAGGTCTCAAGATTCGACATCCCGGGCGGCATCCGCGTGAAGCGATCGGCGGAGATTTTGCGCTCGAGCGTCCAGCTGCAATGATCGGTCGCGACGACGTCCACTGTGCCGTCGGCGAGCGCCGCCCAGAGCGCGTCGCGATGTTCGGCGCTGCGGAGTGGAGGATAGCCGACGTACTTCGCGCCGTTGGGTTCGAGGAAGCGCTCTTCGGTCAGATACAGGTAGATGGGGCGTGTCTCGGCGAGCACCAGGCGGCCGCGGTCGCGTGCGCGGCGCACTTCGTCGACAGCTTCGCGGCTCGACAGGTGCACGAAGTAGGCGGGCGCGGCGGACAGCTCGGTCATCGCGAGCGCGCGGCGGACCGCGGCGGCCTCGGACAACGGAGGGCGACTGGCAGCAAAGTGCGTCACGTCGCGTTTTCCGGCGGCCAGCAGACGTTCGGTGCAGAATCCGATGAGGTGCTCGTCCTCGGCGTGAATCGCCAGGAGCGCGCCGCAGTCACCCGCAACCTTGAACGCACGCATGAACTCGCGCGCGCGAGACTCGAAGCCCTGCATCATGAAGATCTTGAAGCTGGTGACGCCGCGCTCGACGATGCGCGGAATTTCGGCGATCGCTTCGGGCGTGGGATCGAGAATCGCGACGTGAAAGCCGTAGTCGACAATCGCGCAGCCGCGCGCTTTGGCGCTCCACTTGTCGATCGCGTCGGCGAGCGAGCCGCCTTGCGCCTGGAAGGCGTAATCAACGATGGTCGTGACGCCGCCGGCGGCTGCGGCCGCGGTGCCCGACTCGAAATCGTCGATAGTATGCGCGGAGAACATCTCGGCATCGAGATGCGTATGCGGATCGACGGCGCCGGGAATCAGCAGCATCCCGCGCGCGTCGATGGTGCGGCGTGCAGATTCGAGCGCGCCGGGCGGCGCGATGCTCGCGATCTTTTCGGCGCTAACGCCAACGTCGGCAGGAGCAACACCGGAGGGCGTTACGACAGTTGCTCCGACGATCGCGAGATCGAGCATCGCGGCGACTCGAAGCTAGACGTGCTTTCGATGCGGTCGATGAATAGCGGGGCGCGGTCGGCCGCGGCGGCGGACGCGCTTCAAGCGATGAAGCTTCGCCGTCGGTTTCGCGCCGGGAGCCGTGTCGATGAGCGGCGTCAGCGAGAAGCGCGAGACTTCCGGCGGGCAGTTAATGCGAATCCTGAGCCAGAACGTGCCCAGACCGCGGTTGGTGTAAATGAAAAAGTCTTCGTAGCGGTTCAGGCCCGAGTAAAATTCCTTGCCGATGCGCAGGATCGATTTGAGCGGCGATCCATAAAACGGAATTCGCACGACACCGCCGTGGGTGTGACCGGAGAGCATCACGCCCGGCTTCAGATGGCGCGTGTAGAGCGCGGTGTCCGGGTTGTGTGCGAGGACGATCGTGCAGTCGTCGCTGCTGACGTCGCCGAACGCGCGCGCAGGCTCGGCGCGACGCGACCACAGATCGTCGATGCCGACGACTACGAGTTTCTCGTTGCGCAGCGCGAGGCGGCGGCTCTCGTTGGCGAGCACGTCGGCGCCGGCGCGCTTTAGTGCGTCCGTGATCCGTTCGGCCGACGACCAGTGATCGTGATTGCCGAGGATCGCGAACAGACCGGACCGCGGGCGCAGATTTTTCAACGCGTCGCGAAACGCGCCGAGATAGCGATGCATCGTGTCAGGGCCGGAAAAATAATCGCCGGTGAGAAAGATCAGGTCGGGGTTTTGTTGATTGATCGCTTCGACGGCGAATGCCAATCGTTCGAGATCCTCGTCGCGATCGACGTGGAAGTCGCTTATCTGGCACGCAACGAGTCCGCGCAAAGCGCCGGGCAATCCACGCACCGGCAGTTCAACTTCGGAGACCAGTATCTCGTCGATCGTTCGCCGCCACATTCGATGAAGCGGGCGCAGCGCCAGCGGCGGCTTCGCTTTCGCCTGGGCGGCAGCGGCTGTAACCGGTTTGTGCGGAGGCAAGTCGTCGATTAGTTCAGCAGTGGACATCGGAGCATCGATACTAGAATACTTCGACCAGACGACGGAAGGAGGCTAGCTCGATAATCCTGTCGCCGGCTTCGTTGATTTCCTCGTGCTCGAGTTCCCAGGTATGCGGATGGGGAATAAAAACGGCGCGCAGACCGGCGGCGACGGCGGGATTAATGTCCGAGCGCGGACTGTTGCCGATCATAAACGTCACCGACGGATCGAGGTCCGCGTCGCGCACCAGGCGGCGATAGGCCTCGACGTCCTTCTCGCGCGGCGTCTCGACTCGATCGAACAGCGGACCGAGGCCCGAACGCGCAAGCTTCTGCAACTGTTCGTCGCGCTGACCCTTGGTAAACATGAGCAGCCGGTGACGCTGCGAGAGTTCCTGCAGCGTGGGCTGGACGTCGGGCAGCAGTGCGCAATCACGCTCGAGCAGCTGCGCGCCGATGCGCTCGATCTCGTCGCGCAACCAGTTTTCGTTGTGACCGGCGGGGGCGAGTTCAGCGGCCGCCCGATGCAACGCTGCGATGTAAGGGCGGCGGCCGTAGCCATGCGTCTTGATCAGCCGGAGCTCGGCGCGGCGCACGGCGGCATGAATCTCGACGCGAGAGAGGCCAAGGCCCGCGTCGCCGACCGCCGCGGCGAAGAAATCGAACGCCTCGAGAAAATGGATGTTGGAATCCCAGAGCGTGTCGTCGGCATCGAAAATGAGATTCAAAGACTCAGTCGCAGAAGAGGGCATCTGGCTACAGAGTACCGGCGCGCTCCGAGGCGGGCAATTGGCTAATCGCGCGCGTTGGGAAGAGCGGCCGGCAGCACGATGAGCGCGCCGGTCGAGGGATTGCGGCCGACGTACACGTCGGTCTCGTAAACGCGGCGCAGATTTTCCGCCGTCAGAACTTCGGCGGGAGTGCCGCACGCGACCGCGGCGCCTTCGGCGAGCAGCAGCACGCGATCTGCGTAAAGCGCGGCGGCGTTGAGATCGTGAAGCGTCGCTACCACGGCCATACCCCGCTCAATGCACAGCTCGCGAAAGAGCGCGAAGATTTCCGCCACGTGCTTGAGGTCGAGAAA
>JBOHWI010000177.1:0-4462 GCA_050736675.1 Binatus sp. (SeqCode) | reverse complement strand
ACCATGAAGAGGCGCGGGGGCTTTTTGATGACGTTGCGCATCTTGAGCCAGTGAGCGAAGTAGTCGCCCATGTTGTAGCCGCAGAACGGCAGCATCGCCATCGGATCGCGACGCAGCACGCCTACCGCTCCTGAAGCGGCCGCCGTCGTTTCCGAGCCCATCGTAGCGCCCATGAAAACGCCGTGCGTCCAGTCCGTCGATTCGAGCACCAGCGGCACCGTCGAGGCGCGGCGCCCGCCGAAGATGATTGCGGAGATCGGCACGCCGCGCGGATCGTCGGCACTCGGCGACCACGCGGGATTATTGCGCATCGGCGTCGTAAAGCGGCTGTTCGGATGCGCGGCCTTGTCGGTCGAGCCGCGTTTCCAGGGACGTCCCTGCCAGTCGAGCAGGCCGTCGGGCGCGGCGATGTCCATGCCTTCCCACCACACGTCGCCGTCGGGAGTCATCGCGACGTTGGTGAAAATGGTGTCGTGCTCGACCATCTTCATCGCGTTCAGATTCGATTTTGCACTGGTGCCGGGCGCGACGCCGAAGTAGCCGTTCTCCGGATTCACCGCCCACAGGCCGCCGTCGGGACCGACGCGCATCCACGAGATGTCGTCGCCGACGGTGAAGACCTTCCACCCCTTGAACTCCGCCGGCGGCGTCAGCATCGCGAGATTGGTCTTGCCGCATGCGCTCGGAAACGCAGCAGCGACGTAAGTGGTCTCGCCCTCGGGACTCTGCAAGCCGAGGATCAGCATGTGCTCGGCGAGCCAGCCTTCGTCGCGGCCGAGCACGCTCGCGATTCGGAGCGCGAAACATTTCTTGCTCAGCAGCGCGTTGCCGCCGTAGCCGCTGCCGACCGAGATGATCGTATTGTCCTGCGGGAAGTGGCAGATCAGGCGGCGCTCGGGATTCAGATCGAGTGTGCAATGAATTCCGCGATTGAAGTCGGCGGAGTCGCCCAGTTGTTCGAGCGCCGCCGCGCCCATCCGCGTCATGATTCGCATGTTCAGCACGACGTAGATGCTGTCGGTTAACTCGACGCCGACCTTCGACAGCGGCGAGCCGAGCGGGCCCATCACGTAAGGCACGACGTACAGCGTGCGCCCGCGCATCGAGCCGTCTAGCCATCCGCGCAGCTTGGCGTGCGTCGCGGCCGGCTCGGACCAGTTGTTAGTCGGGCCGGCGTCGATTTTGTTCGGGGTGCAGATGAAGGTTAGTTGTTCGGTGCGCGCGACGTCGTTGGGATTCGAGCGATGCAGGTAGCAGCCGGGCCGCTTTTCCTGGTTGAGCTCGATGAGTATTCCTGCGGCGACTGCCTCTTTGGTGAGCCGATTTTTCTCGGCTTCGGAACCGTCGCACCAAATTATCGAGTCGGGTTTGGTGAGCGCGGCGACTTCCTGCACCCAATCGCGCAACGCGCGGCTGCCGGTGGGCGAATTGTTTGCGTTTGCCTTGAGATTGGGCGTCACGTCATGCGCTCCATTCGGTTTATGAACCGCAACTCCTCGGGCGACCAAAACGTGGCCCGATGAATTCGAGATCATAATATGTAGATTAGCCGATTAGAATGATCAAGGGTAGAATTATAAGTAATTCTTTAGCGCGTCGGACGCTGGTTTTGCCGAGCCGGACCTTCGGAGCGGAGGCAGAATCTTGAATCGCGCAAAAAAGAATTGCGCACTGCAACTGGACCTTCACCTTCTTCCTCGCCCCTGACCGGCGAGGCGACGGACGCGCTAGTAGGCGGCGCTTTTGCGGGCGGAATTGATCAGCCGCTGGATTTCTTCTTCCGTGAATCCGGCAAGCATGCGCGCTTCCTTGGCGATCGCGACCACCTGCCCGTCGTCGTTCTCGATATCTTCCTGCGCGCGACGTCCGCCGCGGAAGTTGAAGACCTCATCGACCATGTCCTGGAACGCCTGCGCCTTGGCCAGCCGCTCGGGGTCGCCCTCGGTGAGCTTGCGCATCCACTTCGAGCCCATGCGCACGTGCGTGATCTCGTCGGCGAGCACGTAGTCCACGGACCGCTCGATCACTTCGTCGCCGTTGCGCTGTGCGATGCGAATCAGCTGATCGAAGACGTCGCACGCAAGGCCCTCGAGCCCGCGATTGATACCCGCGACGCGCGCCGCCGGATCCATCGCCTGAGTGCATCGCCACAAAATCTCCGTCTCGACGTAGTCTCCCGGATGAGCGCCCATGTACTCGACCAGCCGCTGGAAAATCTCGCTGTGGCGCGCTTCGTCCCACACCTGCCGCGCCATGTCGAGCTGGAATTCCCACGGCGCGTCGGGAAAATCGAACAGCGTGCGGCCCGCCGCTTCCATCGCCTGCAACTCGCCGGTGTAGATACCGTGCAAGCGCGAGCGCAGCGTCTCCTCGTCGAACGGCATCGGCCGGCCGCCGTCGAGCCCCTGCTCTTCGCGAATTTCGCGGACCTGGCGGCTGCGCAGCACGACCCAATTGTCAGGACGGGCGAGACGGTCAACGGGAATGCATTTTTCCATTTCTTTTTTCGGTGAATCCTTTCTCGCGTTAGTACGCTGAACTCTTGCCGAAGCCTTTGACCAGCCGATCGATTTCTTCTTCGGTAAATCCCGCCAGCAGGCGCGCCTCGCGCGCGATCGTGATGCCGTTGTCGATCTCGATTTCCTTGTCGTTGATGCGCTGCTTGACGTGATCGGCGTCTTCGATCCGCTTGCGCCCGGGGCCGAAATTAAACAGGTCGTCGATCCTGTCCTGGAACTCCTGCGCCCGTTTGAGACGCTCGGGGTCGCCCTCGGTCAGCTTGCGCATCCACTGCGATCCCATTCGCACGTGAGTGATCTCGTCGGCGAGCACGTAATCTACCGAACGTTCGATAATCGTGTCGCCCATTTTCTGCGCGATACGGATGAGTTGCTCGAAGACGTCGCACGCCAGGCCCTCGAGTCCGCGGTTGATTCCCGCCACCCGCGCCGCGGGGTCCTCGGCCTGCGTGCATGACCACAGCACCTCACCCTCGGGAAATTCGCCGTAGTAGGAGCCGACGTACTCCAGCAGCTTCATATAGATCTCGGCGTGGCGCGATTCGTCCCACACCTGGCGCGCCATGTCGAGCTGAAATTCCCACGGCGCGTCCGGAAAGTCGTACAGCGTGCGGCCGGCCGCTTCCATCGCCTGAAATTCGCCGCCGCAAATCCCGTGCATGCGCGACTTCAGGAAATCATCTTCGTAAGGCATCGCGTTGCCGGGCGACAATCCCTGTTCGCTGCGCGCGTTTCGCGTGCGAGTGGCGGGCAGCAGGATGTGATCTTCGGGACGCGCCAGCTTGTCGACGGGAATCATTCTTTGCATCGAAATTGCTCCTTCACCTGCTCCACGCTGATCGTTTTCCGGTCAAGTTCAACGCTTCGCGCACAGTCCATTTGCCGTCGGTCTGGCCGAGCCGAAAATGAAACTTGAATGGCTCCACATTGGGTCCGGTCAGCAGCGCCTTCAGAAAATAGTGGCGCGCGATGCGCGCACGCCCGATCAACTCGAACTTATCATACTTTTTCGGCGCAATCGCATTGGCGACGGCCGCCATCTCGTCGCGCACATGCGGCGGAGTCATCGCCTCGACGGCCGCATGGTCGCCGCGCATCAGCGCATTGAGAAAGTGCTCGGCTGCCACGAACAGATCGGCAGGCGGCTCCACGACCTCCGCAATCGGTTGCGGGCCCATCACGTTGCCGCGTTCTCCCAAGTCAGGCATTGCCGTTTCCCGCGCGGGCTTGCGCGACCGCGGCCGCCAGATCGGGAACGTCGCTCCACGACGAGCGCTTGCCGGTCGTATCCTCGACGCTGACGATCGCCCACTTGCCGTCAGCTTCTTTGCGCCATCGGTAGAGCACGCGGCGCATCGCGGCGCCGCTGGTGAACCTCAATTTCGACATGTATTGGAACCCGACCTTTGCCAGCGCGAGTTTTTCCACTGCTGCCGGCTTGGGCATTCGCGCAATCTCCGCCGCCGCCTGGCGATGCGCTTCGATAGCACCTGGGAGCACGAATGCTTCGGCCCTGGCGCTGTCGCCCGATGCGAGCGCTGCCGCGTGCGTCGCGATCGCGTCGCGCAGGTCGTCGATGTTATCCATCTTCTTCATTCCACTCAGCTGCGCCCGATTTTCCTGCGCGGCTGTTCGGCCTCTGACTCGAAGCCCGTCAGGCCGCCCGAGGCGCCGAGCAATCCCTCGAGATGCGATTGCCATTTCGCGGCGCGTTCATGCTTTTCCTTCGAGTCGAGCAGCTCGTCGAGCAGCACGCTGCCGCGCTCGACGTGGCCCTTCTCTTCCTCGACCAGCCGCTGCAGAATTCGCAGGGTAGGGGGCTCGTAAACGGGATTCATCGCGGACACGTGCGAGCTGTAATGAGAGATCAGGTGCGGCTTCAGCACGCGGTAGATTCCGACCAGCCGCTCGATCGTGTCCTCCCATTCCTCCTTGTCCTCGAT
>JBOHWI010000176.1:0-1520 GCA_050736675.1 Binatus sp. (SeqCode) | reverse complement strand
CATCGAGAATCGCGAACGGCCGTTATACGTCGTCGCCGAAATGCTTGGATTTTCCGATTCGAGCGCGTTTTCGCGATGGTTCAAGCGACGCTTCGGGCGCAGCGTTTCGGCTTGGCGGGCGATCAATCAGGCGAGCGGCAAGTCCCAATCCTTGCAGTAGACGGCGGTAGGACGGCATCAACGTTGGCGCTTGCCTGCGCCGCTGCGCGATTTTATCGAACCGGGGAATTTTGCGCGCACCAGTATGCGGCCCAGGCGATCCAGCCTCCGGGCCATGCGGTTCAGGGCGCGAGCCTTGCGGTCGAGCTGTGCTGATAGGCGCTGGTCGAAGATGTTCTCGGCGGCGACCATCGCAATTTCGATTAGGGCGTCTCGGACCGCGCGCTGCAGGGCGTCGAGTTGAGCGACGAGAACGCTGCGATCGATTTCAAAGTAGTCTCGTTCGCCATTTGTTTTAGATCCGGGTTTCATTCACGAACCGATTCCTGGCGACATTCGAATCGCCCAGCGGACGTGCCCGGTGACCAAGGCCCTCTAGCCGGCATGGAAATCATGTTGATCGGGGCCATGCTACAGGTCGGACTATGACAATTTGGCCGTCATGGCGGAAGGAGGGCACGGAGTAAACACTAAGTGTTCACCTTGGCCATTGGCGAATTGGGACGATGCGCGATTTCGCTCGGATGTTCTTACCGCGGCGCGGTTTGCTAACATGGCCGGCTCAATCCCAAGTCTGCTGCGAGGTACTAATGGAATTTGGAATTCAGCTTGGCGGCCTGGAACCCGCCCAATTCCGCGCTCACGCGCAAACCGCGGAGGCGCTCGGCTACGACCTGATCGTTTTCCCCGACCATCTGGTGAACGAGGGTCCCGATCGGCAACTCGACGTGAAATCGAAAGCCTTCGACCACGTCGCGATGGCGGCCGTCGTGATGGAGGCGACGAAGAAGATTCGCGTCGGCCATCTCGTCTTGTGCAACCTGTTTCGTCATCCATCGATCACGGCGCAGAGCCTGATGACGCTGGACCATATCAGCGGCGGCCGGCTGGTGGCGGGTCTGGGCTCGGGATGGACCGAGACGGAATTCAAGATGAGTGGGATTCAGTTCCCGCCGATCACCGAGCGGCTGCGGATGCTCGACGAATCGATCGCGTGCATCCTGTCGCTGTGGAAAAACGAGCGCACCACCTTCGACGGTGAGTTCTACCACCTCAAGGACGCGATCCTGTGGCCCAAGCCGATCCAGCAGCCGCATCCCCCGATAATTCTGGGCGGCGGCGGCAAAGGGCTGCTGCGCCTCGCGGCAAAATACGCCGACTACATCAACGTGATTCCGGAGGCGGGCAAGCGCGGGCACATCTCGATGGAGGTTGTGAAGCGCACCAACGACAAGTCGTTCCGCGAGAAGGTCAGCTTCGTGCGCGACGAAGCCAAGCGCCTGGGCCGGAAGCCTGACGCGGTGAAGGTCAGCAACTTCGTGTTCGCGACGATTCTTTCGGAATCGCGCGAAGCTTCGCGC